>JASHTO010000571.1 GCA_030040515.1 Terriglobia bacterium | reverse complement strand
TCCGCACGTTGAATCCGCCAGGTTGAATCCCAAAGTTCAAAAGCGCCGGGTGCTCCGACGCCGCGCAGCATGGGACCCCAACGCTATTCTTGTCTTTTCCCAAAACTGGCTTGAGCTCGCAGGGAAGCATCCTCATGCGGCGGGGTGGGAAGTGCGGGCAGCGTGAGCTTCTTCGAACACTTGCGCCGTGAAGGCTTGAATTCGTGCGCCGTTCTGCCAGGCACCCACAGGCAATCCCGCCTTGCGGCAAGTTTCTTCCAGGAAACGCTGGGAGTCCCATTTCCACTCGATGGCCACTTGCGGCAGGAGAAGGCCGCGCAGGGCGCCGCGCGAAATCAGCAGGCCATGCTGCCCGACTTCGATTTCTTCCGGGGAAACATCGAAAAGTGGGGAAAGGGCTGAAATCTCCAGATTCAACCCTGCCAATTCATCTTTCCTGACGGGAGGAAACCGCGGATCTTGCACCGCCGCCCACACCGCGCACTCACGAACGGCTTGATATAGAGGTTTGATCGCTTCGACGACGCCGATGCATCCCCGCAGATTTTTCCCTTTGCGCAGGGTGACGAAGACGCCGCAGGGCTGGCGCAGAGCTTCCGCGGATTCCTCGACGGCGGGAACCTGGCCGTTGTTCAGATATCCCGCCAGGGCTTCGCGCGCCAGGCACAGCAGAGTCCGCTGATCGTTTTCACTGAGCGGCAACATCCTTTTCTTCCGGCGCACGTTCTTCACGCGCCATCACCAGCACTCGGTGTGACGGGCGGCGTTTGGCCCGTTCGTCCAGGCGCTTCCAGAAACTCCAGAAATACTGCACGGCGGAAACCACCGCGAAAACCATCACCATCCACACCAGGACATCGCCCAGCAGATGCAGGAACTGAAACCTGCGCGCCTCCAGAATGATGACGGTAATGGCCGCCACCTCGAACACCATTTTTGTTTTGCCCAGCTCGGAAGGCTCCAGAAGATATCCTTTGGCGGAGGCGATCGATCGAAGCCCAGAAACGGCGAATTCCCTTCCCACGATGATCACCACCATCCAGGCGGGAACGAGGTGCAGTTCCACGAGAGAAATGAAGGCGGAAGAGATCAGGATTTTGTCCGCAATAGGGTCGAGCAGAATGCCCAGTTTAGTGATCTGACCACGTCTGCGGGCCAGCATTCCGTCCAACAGATCCGTGACGGCGGCAAGCAGGAAAACCAAAACCGCCCACAAGTCCATGTTCTGGCCCTTCGTCAGCAGTAAGACCACTACAAGGGGGACAAAGAAGATGCGAAGAAGGGTTAGCGAGATGGGGAGATTCATGACCTTTCGAACCCACCCTTCATCAGGGAGGAAAAACACGGGCAAAGCCGCAAGAAAATTTTGGGAGTCGGAGGAAGGGGTTCTCCAGCGCCCCAGTCTCACTATAGCGGACACTCTAGAGGGTGTCAACGAAAGTCCAAGCGCGGTGGCGTCTTCGCTTGAATCTTGGGGTTGGCTTCTCACAACGCAGATGGCCGTATTTGATTTATTGCGGCGCTCTATGAGCCTCGAACAGCCTCGACCTTTGCCGGGCTTTGGAGTGGCGCTTCGAGGATGGCGGACGATTTCGAGATCCGCTCTCGCCTGCTATTTCACCTTTTGCCCTTTAACCGTCTGCGACTGGTGCGCACCCTTTATGACGTGAATCAGGAATCCGTCCCCGCCGGGCAGCCACACCTCGGCCAGCACGTAATCGGTCACGTACTCGGTATACGACGGCACAAAGTCGCCCACCGCATCGATTACAAGCTCGGGAACGTCGTGCGGCGGGCTCGGCTGGACTAATCGCTTTGTGAATGCGACCTGAAATTCCTTGCCCGTTGATTCCTGCCGCAGCGTGAGATGTCCCTCATCCTTCTGCGCGAATCGATATTCGCCCTTGGGAAGCTTCAGGTCGGCGGCCTGGAATGGATATGGAATCTTAAACGTCGCCTGGGCGTGGGCCGGTGACGCTCCCCCCAAGAGGGCTAGTGCAGCCGCCGCGACAATGCAAATTCCCCGAAGCTTCATTGTGATCGCTCCTTATTACCGAAAATCGCCCGCATTAATTCCCCACGCCATCAGACGTACCACCCATTCTGCGGCGTGCTCTCGCGCGATGCCTGTGTGGAGGGCACTCCGTTCTTGATGGCGTCTTCCATCGCGCCGACGAAAGTATCAATCTCCTCGAGTGTCGTATAAATGTTCGGCGATATTCGGAGGCACTGATAATCAAATACCTGATTGGGCGGCGCTCCGCCCACGAGCGCGACAACAATGATGCGGTACTTATCCATCAGGAATTTTGACAGGTCGCGCACGTCGATTCCCTCGATATCCACCGCTGCCAATGCCCACGCCTGCGCGGGTTCGCTCAGGTCCGTTAGAATCTTGATGCGTGGATGCTTCTTGAGGGCATTGGCCCAGCGCAAGGTGAGATAGCGCAGGCGTGCGGCCTTGCGCTCTCCGCCGATGGCCTGATGATAAGCAAGAGCTTCGCCGAGTGCAGCGCGAATTCCCCACGGGTGCGTGCCGATGGCCTCAAATTTGCGAATGTCATCGTCTTGCTGCTCGGGCGCGGCCTGGAGCGGCCAGAATTTGGGAATCATTTCCTTGCGCACGTACAGCAGGCCGTTGCCGATGGGTGCCAGAAGCCACTTGTGCAGGCTCACGCCGTAGGCATCGCATTCGAGATCGCGCAGCTTGAAGGGGAATTGACCGAGCGCGTGCGCGCCATCAACGATGGTCACGATGCCTTTCGAGCGCGCGAGTCGCGAAAGCCGCGCCACCGGAAACAACTGCGCCGTCAGGTTGGTGATGTGGCAGAAATGGAAAACCTTGGTGCGGGGAGTGATGGCATTCTCGAAGCGCTGGTAGAGATCGTCTCCGGTGGTGGGCACAGGGAATTGCAGCCGATGCACCTTGATGCCGTCGCGCCGCATGCGTTGATCCCAGGTGGTGAGCATGCGCGGATAATCCTGCTCCGTGGTGATGACTTCATCGCCGGCCTTCAAATCCAGTCCGTTCTGCACAATTTGCAGCGATTCGCTTGCCCCACGGGTGAGCGCCATTTCCTCGGGCGCGCAGCCGAATTCCTCCGCCATGCGCACGCGGATGGTTTCAATTCGATCGGCGATGGGGTATTGGTAGAAAATCGGCGCCATGTTGATCATTTGCGTGTAGCGGAATTCCGATTCCAGCGCCACGCGCGGGGTGGGGCAGGTGAAGCCGTTATTCAAGTTGATGATCGTGCGGTCAAGCTCGAAATCCATCTGGATCTGGCGCCAGTAAAACTCGTATTGGGCTACTTCCTCGGGCGTCATCCCGGCCACGGATTGCCCCGCTTCCATCACGCGCGCAAGACTCAGTCCCCTCGACGCTGAAGCCGCCGTCCCCACGGCTCCGGCCGCGCGAAGAAATGACCTTCGACTCCACTTTTGAGAACCCATTCACAACCTCCTTCTTCTTCCTGATAAAGAATTTGATGATTACATAAATTTCCCCATGACAAACGAATCTGGAGCGCGCCCAACAAAAGTCTAAGCTGCGCCGTGCAGGGGCGGTATGAAAGTATCAAAGTAAGGTTTGGTGTGGCAAGTATTCCGAGAAGTGGGAACTGGCTTCAAGGATGGCGGTGGAGGACGTGGACCGCGATATCCGGCCAGAACTCGCGGAAGGCGTTGGTGAGGGCGTC
>JASHTO010000570.1 GCA_030040515.1 Terriglobia bacterium | reverse complement strand
AAAGTGCACATTCTTTAACCGGAGCATCACGCAGAGGCGGCGCAACACCAGTTCATCAGGGCCGGCTCCAAATAAATTCAGTTCAACGAGGCGGTTGCGCCATTCCGGTCGTGCCAGGGCTTGCAACAACAGGTCTTGGCCTTTGGCCGCTAGATCGATTCGGGCTACACACGCCAGACGCCGCACTCCACTGTCATCCGGCCAGGCCGGAGGGGGGTCGGTCGAAACGTTGAAAGGATTGCGTACCACTTCCCCATTTAGCAGGGGATCGCCCAACTGCAGGCGGAGCAGTTCGAGATTGTGGCGGGAGACACACAATACCCTATGGGCGCCGTTGTAGCTCGCCGCCGCTTCACTGAGCTCTTCCCCAAACCACCATAGCTCACTGTTGCAATGGACAAGAATAACGTAAGGTATCGCTGCCATCCGGCAGACCTTCGCCCAACCAAATGCCCCTGAATTGTGTCCCTGGGAAAGAACGGCCAAGTCGGGTTTGAATCGCTTCAACCAAACGTAACTTCTCCGGTTCTTGAGCGACAGCTTGTTCCAGACCCGCCGGGCAGGCCCGACGCGGTGCGTAGAATGGGTTTCGAGCCCGATCCCATATTGCGACAGCGCTGTCACCTTGTCGGGCAGTCGCGGCCAATATCCGACCGACGCTTGCACCTCATGTCCATTCTGCTTGAGTCGGATGGCGGCCTGACTCCAAAGTTCTTCACTTCCGCCCCACGGGGAGCCATGCATCGTACTGATGAAGGCAAATCTCATCGGTTTAATCTGTAAGCATCCATCAGCAGCAAGCTTCGATGCGTGAAAGCACTCGGACAATATGGGATCAAGACGGGGTTCCCCTCGGTTGGCCTTCGGTCCGCCATAGCTATGATCGACCAACCCCGCCTGGCCAGATCAGCCTCACGTTTGCTCGCGGACACTGTTTCGTTAAGGATAAACCGATGATCTTGACTACCTCAGTCTGGACATATTAACTGCGTCCCAGCGAACACGGCAAGCTGATCGCCCTCTCGTAAAGTGCACGACACTCGATCAGGAGGGACCGCCGCGAAGATGATGGGGACGGAAGCGACAAATCGGCTTCCGGATGAGGACGTGGATTTCGCGGCGACCAGTTCACGGTAAAGGCCACGCAAATACCGCGGGACTTTTCTTACCGTCAACCCATACCCCCGACGTTCTACAGGAGCGAAGTGCCTGGCCAACCTAATCCCCTGGATCGATTTCCGCGAAAGACACCGCCAGATCGCCGACCGTCAGGCAACATGACCCTGAACGCCGTTGGGCTCACTTCTCATAACTCGCCGGCTGCTTCGCCACCGCAATGCTCTGGATGTTCAAGTAATTTTCCACACAACGATTTGTCCAATACCGGGGATCCTCTGTTATGTCCGCATCATAAAACGACTTGGGCGACTGGGGTAAGGCTGGCACGACAGCGACCTTATCTGTGGTGTGGAGTATGCGTAAGTGAGCGCTATGCCATGCAGGCGCTCTCCTAAAAAGATCACTCACAACGTCCCGGGTGTTGCGGGCAAACAGAATAGAAATGCTGAGCATTAGCGCAAACACGGTTTGGAACGGACTGGCAGTCTGCTGTTTCTCCGTTGCAGTGCGGGTCCACGCGAACAGCGTAAGGAACCACAGGATAGACCAGACCATGTGAATCCATGTATCCACTCGCGGCGGGGGATCGCCGGAATGAAGCCATGCAACGAGATAATCTACTGCAAAGCAAGCCGACAATATCAACAGAGGGCAGCCATACAAATACGCCCTCTTGGTTTGTGTCCAAGCAGGTCGAAGATGTTTAACTTCGGGAAGCAAAATCCACAGTGCTATTGCGCTGAAAAAAACCGGGTCCAAGGCCCACTCGACCCTCGTGAGGATAATTGACTTGGCGGCCGGAAGAATCGTGGCGGCTTGCCATCCGTGGGGAAAATCATGGGCTTTTCGGATCTTGTCACCGGGAGCCCCAGCGACAATTGAGAAACTGACAAGGGCAGCGATTAAGCACGCAAGCCAAATACGCCGATTGCCCGCTCTTTCCAAAATCAAAACCCCGCACAAAACCACCAGGACGCATATAAGAGTTGCTCCCGCGAGATCATTCAGCGCGGGAATGACAAAAGAAAGTGCCACCGAAACGACCGAAATGAAACGCGAAGTGCGATCTTGGGAGAGCAGGGAAAACACCAGCAACATAGCAATAAACGCGACCTGGTACTCAATTGCTCCCGTAAGCCAGTATAAGTTCTGGCCAACTGTCGGCCCGCTCGTTATCCATACGATGTACCCCGCCACCCCCAATGCCCAGGACAAACGGTTGGCAGCTCCCAAAACATCTCGCACGAATCTTGCAGCGCTGTAAATCTGCGCCCATGCCAACACTGCTAAAACAAATCCGTACATCCATGAGAAATTGATATTCGGCAGGATGAGGTAATGAAGCAGATTGGTCATCCAGCGGCCACTCCATCCGCGGTACTCTAAAATTAAATAGCTGAAGATATGCATCGTCGAGCGCGCGCCACGGCAGTAATCGTCCGCAACGGGACTGGTGAAGGGAAACAGGGCAAAAAATGCTGCGGCCACAAGTCCTATGGTTATGAACAATATGAACCGGCTCAGCAGCGCACAGCGGGGGTCCGCGAAAATGTCAATAAGTGCGCCGCCCTGATTCTCCGTACTAATTGAAAGTGGAGATTTGGACATATGTGTGGCCCTTTTGCTAGGGTAACTCGCTTAACTGACTGTCACCAGCAAGGGATGGGATTCGATGGGGTTATCGCCGGGGGCTGTTTGCTACCACACACCCCGCTAATGCCATGCACATTCCGAAGCCAAAAGACCTGGCTGACTTCTATCGACCTCGCCAACCGCTCTCGAAGCCTCCTCCTTAATTCGACTTGCAATCGTCCCGGGCGAAAACTGGCTCCTGGCTCGTTCCCTGGCCGCCCTGCCCATCTTTCTTCTTGCTTCTGGATTTCGATATAGGAATGTCAACGCATCGGCTAGATCCTTTGGGGACTCGTCTGGCACCAATATGCCCGTTTCGCCATCGACTACAGCCTCGGGAATGCCACCGACTCTTGACCCCACTGCCGGGACTCCAAATGCCGCAGCCTCAATGAATCCAATGCCGAAGCTTTCCTGGTGAGCCTTGGTATCGGCCCGCGAAGGCATCACAAAAACATCGGCGTTCCGAAAAAGCCGCCATTTTTCCTCACCCTTAACGAAGCCTTTGAAATGGATCTTACCCCGCACTCCCAGTTCGTCCGCGAGCGCCTCGAGCGGCCCTCGCTCGGGACCGTCGCCGCCAATCTCATATCGAAAGGGAATCCCCCTTGCGGCCAGAATCTTCAGGGCGCGCATTACAAGGTGAATCCCCTTGTCCTTTACCAGCCTGCAGACCGTCACAAGAGCCAGATCATCGTGCTTCCTAGACACAGGCTCGGCAGCGGCTGACTCACGAATTGCCTCTTCTGATATCGGCGGATGAATGATTTTGATTCTTTCCGTCGGGATTCGCCACATGTCGAGTATCGACTTCGTGTGACAAGAGTTGGCCGCGATCCAGCTTGCCCCTTTCAGCATCGTTTCCTTTTTGACAAAGTCGTTTCTGCTAGTTGGTACCCAGCGAACATCCCAGCCGTGAGCGATCATCCCGTACGGCCGCTGGTGCTCCAACAGAGACAGCGCTAGAGCATAGAGCTTCACGTTGAAATGCCCAAACACGATCGCGGAGGGTTTCTCTATCGATAGGAATCGCTCGAAACATGTGATCGCCGCGGTTGATGCCCGAAAAAAGGCGGCCTTTTCAAGAACAGACCGGCACTTGGGGCTCCGACATCGAAGGATTTCCAGAAAGCTTACGCTTTTCCTGCCCAGCCAATTTACGGGCTTGCTGTCCTCTATCAGTTGAAGCGGAATGACCCAGGGCTCGTAATCTTTCAGTAGGCCCAAGTGCTCAGTTTCATCGGGCTGAACGACCGCGAGGATCTTTAC
>JASHTO010000569.1 GCA_030040515.1 Terriglobia bacterium | reverse complement strand
AGCTGGGACGGCAGAGCTGGATCGAATTGCTCCTTGCCACTCCCGTCGTCCTTTGGGGCGGTTGGCCGTTTTTCCGGCGCGGCTGGGCCTCTGTTGCGAATCGCAGCCTGAACATGTTCACGCTCATCGCCCTGGGAACGGGCACGGCTTATATCTACAGCGTATTCGCAACGGTCTTCCCGCAGGTTTTTCCGCCTTCGTCGCGTCTCGCGTCAGGTGAAGTTCCCGTTTATTTCGAAGCCGCCGCGACAATCACCACGTTGGTCCTTTTGGGGCAGGTGCTGGAATTGCGCGCGCGCAGCCGCACACGGAGCGCGCTGGAAGCTCTGCTGGGCCTCGCCCCCAAAACCGCCCGCCGCCTTAATCCCGACGGCGGGGAAGAAGATATACCACTCGACCAGATCAACCCCGGAGACCGCCTCCGCGTGCGGCCTGGCGAAAAAATCCCCGTCGATGGCAGCCTCATCGAGGGCGCAAGCTCCGTGGACGAATCGATGGTGACGGGCGAATCCCTTCCCGTGGAAAAGCACGAGGACGATCTGGTAACCGGCGGCACAATGAACGGTGCGGGCAGCTTTGTGATGCGCGCCGAACACGTGGGCAGCGAAACGATGCTCGCGCAAATCGTGGCGATGGTGGAAGAAGCTCAGCGCACGCGCGCGCCTATTCAGCGGCTTGCCGACGTGGCGGCTTCCTATTTCGTTCCGGCGGTCATCGGCGTCGCCTGCGTCACCTTTGCGGCCTGGATGGCGCTCGGCCCGCAGCCGCGCCTGGCCCACGCGCTGATGAATGCCGTCGCCGTGTTGATTATCGCCTGCCCCTGCGCGCTGGGGCTTGCGACGCCCATGTCGATCATGGTGGGCACGGGGCGCGGCGCCGCGGCAGGAGTGCTGATCCGCAATGCCGAGGCGCTGGAAACTCTCGCCAAGGTGGATACACTGATCATCGACAAAACCGGTACGCTGACCGCGGGCAGGCCCCACATTTCGGCCGTCAAGCCGCAGCCCGGTTGGGAGGAATCCGACCTGGTGGCGATTGCCGCCGGGCTTGAGCGCGGCAGCGAGCATCCCCTTGCGGGCGCGATTTTGGCTGCAGCGGACGCGCTTTCCCTTCAGGTCTTCCCGGTGAAGGACTTCCATGCTTTCCCCGGCCAGGGCGTTACGGGAACCCTCAATGGTCAATCCGTGGCGCTCGGCAATGAGGCGCTATTCGATTCGCTCAAGATTCCCCACGATGTGTTGCAGCACGACGCCGACGACCTTCGCCGGGACGAAGCGACGGCGGTTTTTCTCGCGGTTGATCAGAAGCCGGCCGCCGTCCTGGCCGTGAAGGATCCCATCCGGCATTCCGCGCCGGAAACCCTCAGGCAACTTCACCAGGAGGGGCTGCGCATCGTCATGCTGACCGGAGACAATCATAAGTCCGCCGAAGCCGTTGCCCGCGAACTGGGAATTGACGTCTACGAAGCGGAGGTGCAACCCGCGCGCAAAGGCGACATCGTGAAGAAACTCCGGGCGGAGGGCCGCATCGTGGCCATGGCCGGCGATGGCGTGAATGACGCGCCCGCGCTGGCGGCGGCGCACGTGGGAATCGCCATGGGAACGGGCACGGACGTGGCCATGGAAAACGCCGGCATTACTTTGGTAAAAGGCGATCTGCGCGGCATCGTGCGAGCCCGCCGCCTGAGCCGCGCCACGCTGGGCAATATCCGCCAGAACCTTTTCTTTGCATTCGTCTATAATGTGGTGAGCGTGCCGGTGGCGGCTGGAGTCCTTTATCCGTTGCTGGGCTGGCTGCTCAGCCCCATGCTGGCGGCCGCCGCGATGACCTTCAGCTCCGTCTCGGTCATCACCAATGCGCTGCGGCTGCGGGGGGTCGAAATCTGAGAGCGAAATCCGAAACTCGCACGCAGTGCCCGAATTTCGAGTTCCGAATTTCGAGTTTCAGCTTGTCAAACCAGGAGAGCTTGATGACATTCTTGAAAACGCGGTGCAAATTGAAAAAAGAACTGACCCCCGGGGACTATAAACACCTCGCGGCGCTCTCCACCATTTACGGAATTCGCGGGCTCGACATCGAGGGCCAAGACTTGTTTGTCGAATACGACGCCTCGCGCCTTCACGAAGCAGAGGTGCTGGCGAAGGTTCGCGGGGCCGGCATCGACGCGGACCCCCCGAAACCGATCCCGGAAGGGGCATTTGATCAAACCGGCCAGTTCCAAGATTTTGCCTGGCCCACCGAGGGCCTTTCACCGGTCAATCAGAAATCCTGAGGGCGGAAGGGCCGGACTTTCGAAGTTTAAGCTTATTTTAAATATTGACATTATTTATAAGAATTGTATTTCTAAATAAGTTTCGCAGACCAAGAGCTTCGGCGAGGGGCTGTGATGGTGAGCACATTTCAGGGTTTCACGCCTGACTCATTTCTGTTCTTCGAAGAGTTGGCGCGCCACAACCAGAAGGCGTGGTTTGACGCCAATCGCGCGCGCTATGACCAATATGTCGTCGGGGCATTTCGCGGTTTGCTCGAGGCGCTCACGCCCGCGCTGCTCAAGCTCAACCCGCATTTTGAGGTCGGCGGCAAAACCAATGGCAGCTTTTCGCGCATCAATCGCGATATCCGTTTCGCCAAGGATAAGAGCCCTTACAAATCCAATTTCTATCTTTTCGCATACGACAATCGGCACGACCGCGGCCACGGCGGCCGCTTGTACGTTGGGCTCTCCGCCGATTGTGCCACCGTGGGGTTCAACATCTACGGCGCCTGGAGAGGGCCCAAGGGGGCGTTGGAAACGGTGTTTCGAAAGCGCGTGCTGGAAGAACGCAAGGCCTTCGATTCACTTCTCGCTCGCGTGGTGCGCGCCGGGCGTTATGAAACCTACTGGCACCGCGAGGAGAAAGGCGATTGGGCGCAGCACCCGGGTCTGCCGCGACGCGACGAAGATTGGCAAACTTTGCAAGCCTGGGTGGTGCGCAAAGTTTTCCTTCCCAACGCGCGCGGGCTGGCCACACCTGGTTTTGCCAAAACCGTCGAGGGTATTTTTCGCGATCTTAATCCACTCCTCATCTTCACGTCCGCAGCCTCGCCCAAGTGGAAGGCCGAACTCAAGAGAGCGTTGCGCTAACCCTTTGGCCACTCTGCCCCTCCGCCGTCAGATCCTGTCAAAGGCGGGAGTTCACTCGACATGAAACTCCGCGTCGCCATCACCGGGAGCAGCGGATACCTAGCGCAGCGGCTGATGGCGCGCCTCGCCGCCGATGCCGATTGTGAGTTCATCCTAGGCTTAGACATCCGCAGGCGCGAATTCGCGCTGCCCTGCCCCGCCGAGTTTCTGCGTTTTGACCTGGCGGCGCCGCCGGAGCTCCTCACGGAGTTCTGGACCAGGCGCCGCATCAATGCCGGCGTGCACCTTGCCTGGCAATTCGATCCTCTGCACAACCGGCGCCGTCAGCGCGAAGTGGACATTCAGGGCTCGCTCAATTTCCTGCGCGCCGCGGAGGCAGCGCGTTTGAAGCGCGTCGTCTATTGCGGCAGCACCACGGCATACGTCAATCCGCAGAATCCCAACCAGGAACCCTTGAACGAGGAAACCAAACCCACCGGCACACCGCGCTACCTGTACTCCGCGCACAAAGCGGAAATCGATCGCGTGGTGCAGAGTTTTCAGGAGGAACATCCGGAAATTCAGGTCACGCTTCTGCGCGGCGCCATCGTGCTGGGTCCGAACACGCGCAACATCGCGGCGAAGATGCTCGATTGGCCGGGACGGCGGTTTCCGTGGGTCTTCCGGGTGCGTGGCGCCGACCCGCCGTTCCAGTTTCTCTCGGAGGAAGACATGGCCGAAATCCTCCTGCGCGCTGTAAAGGCCGAATCGGGCGGCATATTCAATTGCGCGGGTGACGGCACGCTCCGCTACAGCGAGGTGGTGCGCGCTGCGGGCAAAAGGCCTTGCGCGGTGCCGGCGTGGATTCTCTATCCGCTCACCGGCTTGCTCTGGAAGCTGCGGCTTTCGCCATTTCCCGCGGGCATGCTTGACCTGATCCGCTACCCGTGGGTGGGAGACACGTCACGATTGAAGAGTGCGTTCGGATTCACGCCGCACTGCACCTCGCGGCAGGCTCTAGAAGAATTTCTGGCGGCACGCAGGGCAAGCTCGCCGAATTCGCCGTGACGCGGGAATTGCCGTGAGACTGCGCCGGCGCAACACGAGTGGACAAGCCCATTCTCGGAGGACGATGGATTTCATCATCGGCGCCGCAACTTGGTATAATTGCTAGTTTGCGGTGGGTGGCGGCGCGAGGGGGGATATTCGCGCATCGGAACGACGAACGCGGCACTTTGCTCGCATTCAGCACTGATCGATCCCGGCATTGCGACGGCGAAATCAGGAGAAGGAAAGAACCGTCTTGAATCGTCCCGGACTCTTGACAGCAATTGGAAGGCGAACCTTGCTGCTGGCGGGCATCTGTCTGTTTTCCACGGTCAGAGCGGCAGCACAGATGGAAAGCGCGCTTGGCGAGGACTTCGCGGCGGAAGCCAAGCTGCTCTATCGCGTCGTGGCGTGCAGCGGCAACGCTGCGCTTCCGGCTGACCCTGATCAGAAAATCGTGGACCGGCACTGCCAGACCCTCAAGGCGCAAATGGAGCGCTATCGCCGCGGCTACCTGGCGCGCGCCAAACCGTTTTTCGCGGCATTGCGCCCCAAAGATTTGCCGGACACGGTGGTTTATCCTTTCGGGGGCGGCGACTTGCTGGCCGCGCTAACCACTTATCCCAATGCTCGCCGGATTACCACCCTTTCCCTGGAGCTGGCCGGCGATCCCCGCCGTATTATGAAAATGGATAATGCGAGCCTGGATGAGAGCCTCAGCGTGGTTGACCGCCACATCGGCTGGCTGCTGGCCGCAAACGACAGCACCAGTGAAACTCTGATGAGCTCCCAGCAGGGCGACCTTCCCGGCCAACTCTCCTACTTCCTTGTGGCACTGGCCGTACACGGATTTGAGCCTGTGGCCTTGCGCTATTTCCGCGTGCAACCCGACGGTTCGCTGCATTATTACACGGCGGAAGAAGTGGCCTCGATGGAGAACCGTACCGCCCCGGCCCGCCATGGCAAGTGGACGTCGCCGGATTTCTCCGAGGCCTTTGCCAATTCCGAACTGGTATTTCGGCCGGTAGGCAGCGACGGCCCCCTGCGCATCCATCGCCACATCGCGGCGAACCTGCGCGACGATTCCTTGAGGAAGGATGGCCCGATTCTGCACTATCTGCAAAGCCAGGGGAAGGTGGCGGCGATGACCAAAGCCGCCAGCTATTGCCTGTGGAACCCGCGTTTTTCGCGCATCCGCAATTACCTGCTCGACAACATGGCGTTCATGATTTCCGACGATACGGGGATTCCTCCCGACGATGCCCGCAAAGCGGGGTTTGTTCTGACCACCTACGGCAATTTTCAGGGGGCCATGTGCTTTGACGACTGCCCGGACGATCAGATCAGCGATGAGTTCAAGAATCTGTGGGCTGCCCAGCCGCAGCGCAAGTTGGGTTTCCGTTACGGCTATGTGGATGTTAAAGGCTCAAGCAACCTGCTGGTCGCCAAGCGCTCTTCTAAGGCCATGCCGTGAAGGAGACCCGGTCATAATCCCTTGACCATCAGACCAGTGTGAGGAGTTGCCTTCTCGTCACCAGCCGCAGCGTCATACACCATGAATTCCACCCGATCACAAGCGACCAATGTCCGAGCGTCAGAATATCTGCACGGAACGGCTCCGGATGAGCAGGCTCGCCTTTCCAAATTGAATGACCTGCTGAATGAGGGATCGCTACGCGAATTGCGGCTGCGCGGTGGGGAGAAAATCCTCGACGCCGGTTGCGGGTTGGCGCAGTTGACGCGGAGAATGGCGCGAGCGGCAGGCTCGACCGGGCGAGCGCTGGGAATTGAGCGCAGCGTGGAGCAGATTGCCGAGGCACGACGCCAAGCTGTCGCGGCGAATGAAGAGAATCTGGTCGACCTGCGGCAGGGGGATGTCTCTTCCCTTCCGCTTTGCGATAGCGAATGGGGCACGTTTGATGTGGCGCATGCGCGCTTTCTGTTGGAACATCTGCCCGACCCGCTGGGAGCCGTCCGCGCCATGGTCCGTGCGGTGCGAGTAGGTGGCCGTGTGGTGCTGGAAGATGATGACCACGATATCTTTCGCC
>JASHTO010000049.1 GCA_030040515.1 Terriglobia bacterium | reverse complement strand
TGTGCGATTGGCGAATAGTTTGGAAAAAATCGGAGAATAGTTTGGAAAAGAGGTAGGGACACAAATGCGGCCGCCTAGCGGCGGGACAAAGGCTGGATTTTAGTGCCCTACAGGCGAGCCTCGTTGCGAGCTGGAGGCAATAACGGTGTGCCCTGCTTGGGTCGCGTTCGTAACCATATCCGCAAACCAGTGCAAGGCCTCATCGTTGCTGCCAAGGATGTGGACGTGTAGTTCGCCGCCTGGAACGGCCGCGCCTGGGGCCAAAGTCTGCGGAAGCGCCCGATCGGGGCCGCCACCTCCGCCACGTTCGAATCCTCCACCGCTATACGAACCACGGCCGCCGCCGCTCACACCTGCGCGAGAGTGATGCGTACCAGTGCCCGCGACCTTTGCGAACTCCGCCGACGAGACAAAGAACTGCCCCGCCGAAATCCAGTGCATCGCGTGATTGGGATCCAAAGGGTCGAGCGCCATCGCGATCTGCTCGGCGCCCTTTGCGGCGTCAAAGACGGCACTAACAGCCGCCGCTGCACGCTGGCCGCCGATCAGGGAGGCAAATCCAGAGGCGAGGCTCTCAGTCGCCGCAAGCTGGTCTCTCATCGTTGCCTTGGCCTCGTGCTCACCCGCCTGGTGCAAGGCCTGCATGATCTCAATTTCAATTCGCCGCACTGCGTTCAGGTGAATGGTGGAGTCCACAAGCTGGAGGTTCCTGTCGATGATCGTGTCAATCGTTTGCACTAGCGGATGGTACCTATCGATCATCGTGTCGACCTGACCAGCCTCAGCCATCGCGGCCTTCTGAAGCCCAATTACGAAGGCGTCCCAATTTTGAAACAACTTCATCCAATCACCTTGGTAATGTAACCATGCGTTATTGGCGTCTGCAGCGGCCTTTTGGGCTTCATCAACTTTTTTCTTTTCTTCCAGAGCAGCCGCTTGCGCCGCGCGCTTTTGAGCGAGCAGCGCTTCCTCATCCGCCTTTTTCCACGCCTCACGCAGCTTTCCTACTTCCGCCTGAGCGACCTTGAGCGCACCCTCGTAAGCGGAGCCGGCGCCGGCGGCAAAGATATTCGCGCCCTTCTTAGCCTCGTCAATCTTGGCTTGGATGTCGCGAACCTTCTGCTCCGCCGCGAGCAGCGGCTTAAGGGCATTGTCCGCATCCTCACTGGCCCACTGCGCGCGCATCGCAAGCTGCTCAGCCTGAGTTTTTCCAAACTCCTCAAGCTGTTTTTCCACGTCCCCAACTTGCTTCGCGAGCGAGGCTGTGTCCTTAATGGCCTGCTCCATCTCCGTGCGCGCGGCGTTGCCAAAGCCTTCCATCTCCAGCGCAAATTCCTTCATTTTATCGATGGCATCGGGAAGCTCTTTCAGCGCAAATGCGCCCAAGAACACCCCTCCGAATGCCGTCAGCTCCGGCGTCATTTCCGCGATTGCTCCGGCAACAGAGCGGGGAAGATGAACGCCAAAATCTTCAAGGAGCAAGTGGACAGACTGGTGTTGGTTTAAGAGAGCGTCATCGAAGGGCTTTGTGGCGCGGGCCGATTCCTCAGAGAGTGGGCGGAGAGACTTCGCGAAGTTGCCGAGAGAGGCCTGCAACTCCTGAACAGCCTGTTGGGCATCGCTGTTGTCACCGCCGATCCCTATCGTCAATCCGATGTCGGCGCCCATAGTTCAAAACCCTATTCGCCCGCAGAAGGCAAGAACGCCTCTGCTGTCGCCGCCACGGTAAGTTGCCATTGCCACTCAGGCAGCTCCAAAAGGTCAGTCGGCAGGCACCTGTACCGCATCGCCATTATTGCCGCCAGTTTCAGCGCTCCCTTGTTCGCCTGCACGAAAGGCCTCCAGGGGTACGCCGTGCGCGTCCACCTGGCCTCCTAAGAAACTTCCGATGAATTTCCTGTCTTCGTCGGGAAGCCACCGGATATCGATTTCGTCAGAGCCCGGCTTCAGCGATGCGCGCGGCTGGACAAAGGCCGCCATCGACATCTCGTTGTGGGCTTGCAGCCAGGTTCTAACGTCTCCGGGCGTGAGGATTTCCTTCGCGTGGCCGCTCCCTACCGCGTCAAACCGCTCGATCATGTCGGCTGGCCACTCTGTCCGGCGCAACATCCAATAATATTTCGTCGGCCTGCGCAGCACTACGTTCCAGCCGGATTTCGGGAGCGGCACAGTCTCAGGTGCCGACCATTGCAGCGACTCCGCATAGGCGCGAATCTCCTGCGCTGTCGCGATCCCGTTCTTTTCCGCCATCATTCACCTCTCAAATTTGCCGCGCCGAGTCGGCGGCACGGGAGGAGAGCCCGCGCGCGAGACGGCGCACACTCAGACGTCGTTTCGCGCAACCCCTCGGCGCGGCAAGCTTTTACGCCACGGCGTTCTTGAAGATGTAGGCTGCGCCGGGCACAATCAAATTAACGGAATAATAGGTCTGGTACTCGATCATGTCGCCGCTGCGCTCTTCCACGCGGTAGCGTTTGACCAACATTCCACCGTTCTGAGGAACTCCATAGAGCCAGCGGAAAGTTGTTCCGAGCGTGATTATCATCTGGCCCGACGAAGGCGGCACGTAAGCCAGAATCGCGTTCTTGCCCCAGATATAGTTCAGGCTGGTGGCAGCGCCTTGCACGGTTGTGTCATAGAGGCTGCGCGCCACGATGAAATTATCGACATTGAACAGGCCGGCCAACTGCTGGTCGCTCGGATAACCGAGGGGCATCGCGGTGCTCTTGAAGCGATCCACGACGATAGGATGGTTGATCAATTGCAGCCAAACCGGATAGCCCACCAGTAGCGTGTTGGGCTCCTTTGTGCATCCAAGCAAGATAGTTGAACGCTGCGCCGTCACAGCGCTTACAGGGTCGGAGTCTTGAAAGTCGCTCCACTGTGATGTCCCGCTCAAAGTTGAATTCGGAATCGCGCTGGAATTCATGATCGTATTGAAGATCCCGATTTCCCTCTGCTTGTCGATAATGTCCGCCAGGGTTTCCGTCGTGAACACTTCCGGCCCCACGCCCAGCGCCCACTCCGAGCGCAGCTCGTCGGAAATGAGTTGCTTCTGCGCTTTCCCGTCGCAGTAGTACTCGGCGTTCGACATGCGCCATGCCGGGAGTTCGTTTGCTTCGCTGCCGGGCGCGCGCTCGGTGTTGTACGCCTTGAAGCGCTCAAACCCAAAGATGGGATAGCGCCCGTGCTGTTTGGTCGTGGGGAAGTCAGGAAATAGCCGACTGGCGACGAAATCCTGGTTGCGGTAAACGATGCTGTAATTCGTGAGGAACTGATCGAGGTTCGCGGTGGAGACTTCTGACATGAGAGACCTTCATCGAAGCGCGGAGCATGGTGGTCGCACGGAGAATGCAATTCCATATCCGGCGCATTTCAGAGGCGGCTAAAAAGTGGGGGCGCGCTACCGACGCGCCCCCGGAAGCATCTAGACCGTCCCTGACGAAGAGACCAAATGAAAACATTTCAAACATAGGTGTTTCCTAACTTGTTAATCCTCTTACTGGAAAACCCTGTATAGGAAAATCGTCCGCCTGCTGAGGTTTCGGCGGCAGTACACTTGCCTCCGCTTCCGCAGGACTCATAGGGTGCGCTTGCGTCTCAGCCGAAGGGAGGCTTGCAGCTTGCCTCTTTGTCAGCATCACGCTTTCGCGCGGGCGGAACACGCCGCTGCTGGCCAGCGTCTCGGGAATTACTACCCAAGTCTCGCCGATAACGTGTTCCTGCTTCTCCTTCTCCTGGCCAAGAAACCAGTTGAGCCATTCGCGGCTTTGGGCAAGCGCATCCTGGAAAAGCACACTCGTCAACGCCACATATCGCGAGCCGTCCAGGTCAACGTCCGGCGCGAATTCCAACTTCGCGGCAATCTCCGCCATCTGCGCGCTTTTCCGCGCGCGGCATCCCAAAAGGCCAAAGAGTTTTCCCATCGTCGCGTTGATCGCCTCATCCTGGCGGAAGCGCTCCTGCGCCAGGGACGCCAGGCTGGATTGCAGCCTGCGGCGTTCCGCCGCCTGCTTCGGCGTGAGTGACAGCGCGGCGATTTGCTCAACGAGAGATTTTCCCTTGCGCTTGAATTCCTGAAGCTCACGCTCACGTTCGGCGATGTCTGTTAATGTCCGGTTCAGGCCGTGCTGAATTGCCGCGCTTGCGCCGTGTATGACCGTGTTCGTCTGGCCAGCGGAAGTCTTTTTCAATTCCGCGATCCGGCGCTCCTGATAGGCAATGTGAATCCGGCACTTATCGAGCGCGATTTGCAGATCGCGTTCGGCGAGCATCGATTTTTGGCTGCACGGACTCCAAATTGGGCCGCGAGATTTGCGCGTCTTCATTATTTCCACTCCAAACGCTGCGCCTGCATTTGACCGCCGCTGGAGCGCCCGGTTACGAGGAGCACGTCTTCACCGCGATATGCCGCCAGGAGGTCCGGGCGAGCCGTCACCACTTCAGTGGTCGCGAGGCGGAAAGCATCCAGCGCCGTCATGCCAGGTGAGCGGCTAAGAATCTCGCGCTGCTTATCGGACACAGCCTTTGCAAAAATGTCACGCCCTCTTTCCATTTTCTCCTCCACTACGCTTTTCATACCGCGCCAGCCACGCGGCCAAAGCGGCCTTGCGGTAACGAATGATCCTTCCTAACTTGATATAGGGTGGCCGCGAACCGCGATACCGTTCCGGCCTTAGCCGCCAGTCCTTAACCGTTTCCGTCGAAACCCGCAAAATCTCCGCGACCTCAGCCTGCGTCAGGAGCGTTCGATCGTCAGAGGCTGCGTGGATCACCTTCATTTCTTCGCTTTTCTTGCCTTCCCTTTCTTGGCAGATTTTTCGGGCTTGACTTCTTTGGCGGTCGGTACTTCAACAGATGTTCCTTTGTTTCGCTTCCAGAATTCCTCGACGGTCTTGCTGTATGACTCCGGCGGCTGCGGGTAGTTGAGGAGCCCTTCCGTTACAGGCTCGGGATGAATTCCGTGTCTCTCTAAGTACTCCTTAACCGCCGCCCTTTCTGTGACGAGGTCGTCAAGGTCTGCAATTAGGCTCTTACGCAGATATTCCACTAGCTCACGGGGCATACCTCCGCGCTCATAACATTCAAGGTTAAGCGGTAAGGAAGAATAGTTCCCGATCTTCATCCACGTTTCAGAGGACGGAGATACCTTGCCATTCTCGTAGCGGGACAGGATAGGCTCATCAATTCCCAACTGAGCCGCGAAATCCTTCCGGCTGCGGCGATCCCTGCAATCTCTTACAAGCTCTGCGTCCGAGAGTCTGGTTGCCATAAGATTGTATCCCTTGCAATCTTCCTTGACATGCGGCGTTGTATCCGATACAATTCTAGTCGCATTCAAGGGTCTTTGATGTCCCTAACTTTTACCTAAAAAGGGAGTAACCCTTATGAACCCCGTGGAAGAAATCACAAGACTCCTGATAAGCAGGGCGATCAGGCGCAGCAAGAAAGGCTGGCCAACCGTAGCATCGGAGCTTTCGGCGGCGGTTGACTCCAACATTACCGAATCAATGCTCCACGAATTCACTCGTGCAAGGCGAATCTCGCCCTTCGAGCCCAACAGTAAGGGTACCAAAAAATTGTTCCCAGCGGATTGGATACTTCCGCTCGCCCGCATCACTGGCTCTCATGAGCTTGAAGCGTTCGCGCTGTGCGATGAATGCCGCCGCGCCCTCGCAGTTGGAAAAATCGGCATAGAGCAAATGACCCAGAAGAGGTAGTCGGATGTCTACACTGGAATACATTTCGGCAGAAGAGATCGCGCGGCTGAGGGACAAGCCCGGCGTGGACATTGCGACCGTCCGTAAGGCGCTGAATCGCGATGGCGTTCCGTCCGTGCCTGATCCCACCAACAAGAGACGAAGGCTTTACGCCACCTCGGCGCTCAGCAGTCAACAGCTTGAGTGCTTGCGCGACCGCCAGGTGGCTTCGCAACCTGTCTTGCCGTTCGCGGTTTCGCTGGCGGGCGGCTCGCGCCCGCAAGCGCCCGCTCCGGTCCCGAGCAGGTACGGCGAGAAGATAGACCGCGAAATTAGTATGCTCCTGAAGTCTTACGACCCGCGATGGGAAAGATTCGTAGGTCAAATTCTCGGCGGTGTTTTGATTCGGACGAATAGCGACTACGTGGAGGGAGTCGCTGAGTTATATGGCTCTTCTGCGAGCACGCTCTATCAACTCCGCAAACTGCACAAGAGACTTAATTATGACGATACCGCGTTCGCCAAAGCGCGCGTTCCCGGCCCAAGACCTGGACGCAGCCGGCATACCTTCTTTGACCGGCCAGGGAACGAGTGGAAGTATGACAGGCTGTGCAGGCTTTATTTAAGTGAAGCCAAACGCGACCAAAAACAAGCGTGGCTGCTACTGTTAGCAGCCATCGATACGGCTAGCGACGACAATGGCGAGAGACCGACGATTGACCAGTGCCGAACGGCGCTAAGAAAAATCTCCAAGCCCACCTACGTTCTGGCGCGCCAGGGCGAGAAGGCATTTTACGACCAGTGCGCGCCTTACATCTCGCGCCGGCCGCCGGAGCATTCCAATCTGATTTGGTCTACCGATCAAAAAGTAGCTGACGTGCGCGTGCAGGATGCCGGCCACAGGCTCGGCCGCCTGACCAGCGTGAACTTTATCGATGTCACTTCCAACCGCTGGCTGGGCTGCTACTTCGCGCCCGTGCTGTCGAGCGATGTGGTCATGCGCGCCGCCGTCGCCGCCATGACACTGAATCACACCAAGCCGCGCTACGTTCAGCACGACCTGGGCAAGGAATTCCGCGCCATCCGCTTCAGTGGCGGCATGGTCAAGATTGCGGGCGAAAAGCTCTTTGGCGAAGCCTGCGGAATGTGGGAGCGCCTGAGCGTGAAGGTGATTCGCGCCATCGGCGACGATCCCCGCACCAAACCCATTGAGCGCTGGCACGCCGAGCTGCGGAAATTCGACCAGCAATTCCCAACCTGGACGGGCAACAACACCGACGAACGCCCGGAGCGCCTGGCTAAGCTCGAAGCGCAGCACGCAGCCTGGTTGAAGGGCGAGGCGGAAAATCCCCACATCCCGACCATTCAGGAATATATCGAGCGGTTTGTTGCCTGGTGTGCGCAGACCTGGAACCGCGAGACGCGCGGCTACGGCAAATATCTGGAGGGGATGACGCCCGAGCAATGCTGGTTTGCCAAGCAGCCTCCAGAAGGCTTCACCGCCATCAGCGAAGACGAAATCAACCGCCAGTCGTGCGAGCGCCGCATCGAAACCGTGGCAACCGGCGGTCAGGTCAATCTTCAAATCCACGGGCGCAAGCTGGAATACGTTGCGGAGGAACTCTTCCATCTGATCGGCAAAAAAGTTGAAGTCCTGCTCTCGCGCCTGACCTATCGCACTGTGATGGTGATTTATCCCGTAACCGGCGGCACGGCATCGTGCAGCGCCGAAGTGAAGCAGGAATACGACTGGGTTCCCGAGGGCGAAGACGCGCAGGAGCGTCTGCGCGCGCAAATTCGCGCGCACAACCGCGTGAAGCGCACGGTGCGCCTGGGAATTCAGGCCGGAAACATTCTGGAGGAAGCCGCGAACCCGGCGGAAGTGTTGACCGCGCTCGAATCTCTACCGGCGTCGAATCCGCTGGCCAGCCGGGGATTGTTTGGGCAAACAGCATCCGCAGATTCCGCGGATGGCGCAGATCGGGACATGAAGCACCCGGAAGTCAGCAGCACGGAATTCCTGATGAATCGCAAGCGCAAGACCGCCAGCGACATCGCGGACCGGTGGGAATAACCATGGAAACCACAGCCACACGCGAAGACGTTCGCCGCGACTTGCGGGTTTTCATGAACCGCACGGGACTGGATTTGCGCACGATTGCCGGTCAGACCGGCTTCGCGCATCGCAGCCTGCTGCAATTCTCCAGCGCGGGGGATTACGGGGCTGGCGAAGGGGCTTATACGGCTGCGGCACTGCGGAAGTTTATGGATGCGCACCCGTGGCAGCCGCCCGAGCTGCCCGGCCAGCTGTACTCAACGGCTGCCACGCGGGCGATGGATGATTTGATTGATTACTGCGCGGAAGGCAATCTGTCGGTTTTGTATGGACCAGCCGGAAGCCAGAAAAGTTTTCTCTTGGAATTCCGCGCGGCAGAAGCCGCTCGCGAGCCCGAGCCGCGCCTTATCTGGATTCCCGTGCCTGGCCGCATGACGCCGCTGCAAATCCTGAAGCGCATCAGTATCGGCCTGGGAGCGCCTTACGCGCAGGGAGTGGACGGCGTGCGCCAGAACATTCTTTACACTGTGAGGGCTCGGAAGTCTCCGGTGGCCGTGGCGCTGGATGAGTGCGATCTGATGGAGCGCGACCTTGACACGCTGGAAACCATTCGCCGCCTGGCGGATTTGCTGCGCGGAAAGCTGGGCCTGATCGTGGCAGGGAATGACCAGATCATGAACCTGTTCAAGCCCCGTCGAGGCCGCTACTTTGAACAGTGGCGCTCGCGCGTGGAACAGAAAACTGTTCGCGTGCTCGGCCCCACGCGCGATGAGGCTCGGCACATGCTGATCGCGGAAGTTGGTGATGGAACGGACGAGCAGGTCAACGGCACGTTGGACGATTGCACGGTCATTGACCCTTTGACGCGCAAGAAATACATCAGTGCCCGGCGGCTGTTCCTGGCGATCCGCGACATCCTGAAGCGCCGCGCTCGGCGCAAGGCAAGTTGATTTTAGCAAGTCGAGGCCGCCCGCTGGTAGCGCAGCGGGTTGCCTCTAATCTCACACCGGAGGTAGGTCCAGTGAAGACTGAAAAGAAAGTAGCAGAAAAGAAGGTGGCAGCGCAACGCACGAAGCCTGCAGACGCGCTCGCCATGGTCAAAAAGCTCATCGATGAGGTGGAGGGCATCTTTAAGAAGATCTCGTACTGTGAATACGAAATGTCGTTAGTCATCAGCCCGCTTCTCATGCTCGACCATATCTCGCTTGATGACGACGGTGACGATGTTCTGGGATTCATCCACAAAGATGGTGAAAAACAAAACCAGTCAAGCGTCCATATGGCTGTGGGAGCAACGCTTCGGGCGCTCGCGTGGAAACTCAAGGAGTGCGACAATATCTTTGATGGCCTGGATAGTGAGCTGCGAGGAAGGCTAAAGGAATACCGGAGATTTCTGGAGGACCCCACGTTGTTTGACCAAGAAAAGGAAGTATCCGGTGTCACAACGTCCACATAGCTACTTCAGCCGGAGGCCATCCGCCCGGATCGGCCTCCGGTCCCATCATCCTGTGAGATATGCGGATTCGGCTGTTGTCAGTGATTCGCATTTTGGGCGGCTGAAAAGCCGCCTCTTTTGTTTTCCAGCGATTATCGCATTCGCCGCTTTTCGCGCTTTGTCACATTTGCATCTTACGTTCTCTGCGTTTTCGACATTTCCGCCTTTCCATCATCTTGTCACGTCCCGCAATCACACATAATTGCGAGACAACTCCAACGGGAAATCAATAACTTACAAGCGTAAATACGAGACATTTCCTCACTTTTCTCCAAACTATTCTCCCAGCGAGCCCGCGCCAATTCCTGCATCTCTGGTCATAAGTGCTTTAATTTGTTGGCCATCTTAGCTATCGCCAGCCATCGCCAGCTATCGCTTGGCTCCAAATTACTCGCCTCTTCCATAGGGATGCTGTTCGCGCCGGTGTATACTCGCTAGACTCCAGGTGAGTTTTATGTCGGATTCTGGGAGAAGACACATTGCGCTGCTTGTCCGCGAAAATCTCAATTCTCGTTCTTGCCTTCACCACTCTCGCGCTCTGCCTGCCGGACGACCCGCCGGCGCTCCAACCTCATCCCGGCACGGGCATGTTCCTTTTGCTTTCCGACCTGCACTTCGATCCCTTCGCCGATCCGGCAGTCCTGCGGCAACTGGGGGTGACGCCTACGGCGGCGTGCCAGGGTCCCGCTTCCACGGCGTTCGCGCAGTATGGCAGCGACACGAATTACCCCCTGCTGAAATCGGCGCTCGACCAAGCCGCAACCGCAGCAACTGCGAACCATTTCCATTACGACTACGCGATCGCGACCGGCGACTTCCTGGCGCATCATTTTGACGAGCGATTTCGCCAGTGCGTGGGCGGCGAGGGCGAAGCCTACACGAAATTCGCGGCGGCCACGGTGCGCTTCGTCGACGGCATGATTTCCGCCAAGCTGCCGGGCGTGCCGGTTTTCGCCGCATTGGGAAACAACGATTCGGACAAAGGCGATTACATTCGGCCGAGCGATACTTTCCTCGAGAGCGTCGGAGAAGATTGGAGCCACGCGTGGGGCAATATCCCGCAAGCGGAGCGGGCTGCGGCCATCGTCTCCTTCGGCCGGGCAGGGAATTACGCCCTCGCCAACCCCGCCGTGCGGAAGAATAAGCTGGTAGTTCTCAACAGCAATCTTTGGGCAGGAACCAATGCCAACGCTTGCAGCGACGCTGACCCCGACCCTGGCGGTCAGTTCGAGTGGCTCGCGAATGTTTTGCAGAGCGTCAAGGGCGCGGGCGGAACGGCGTCGCTCATCATGCACATTCCTCCGGGGGTTGATGCCGTACGTGCCGCCTTGGGGAAGGCGCGCACGCTTTGGGCGGAAGGGTGCGCGCAAAAGCTCTCCGCGACGCTGGGCGGGTTCCGCGGCGTGGTGCGCGAAATGTATGCCGGGCATATTCATCGTGATGACTTCCGCATTTTCCCCGACGGCGAGGGCAAGCCTTTCCTGCCCATTCACATCGCTCCGGCGGTGAGTCCGATTTATCTCGACAACCCCGCACTGGAAGTCGGCTGGTACGACAAGGCGAGCGGCGAATTGCGCGATTACGCTGTTCAGTACCTCGACCTCGGCGAGCCGAAGCCTGCCTGGACCACGGAATACGTCTTCACTCAGGCTTATGGACTGGCGTGTCCCAACCTCGGCGCGCTCGAAAACCTGAGCGGCAGGATTCGCGCCAGCAATCCCCAAACCGGTGTGGGAAAGCAATACGACACTTACTATGGTGCGGGAGTGACCATCTTCATCACTCCCGGCAACTGGATCGATTACACCTGCGCACAAACTGAGCTCACTCTTCCTGCCTTCAATCAATGCGTAGGCGCGCACAAATAGGGCGCGGGCTTTGCTGTAGCGGCGGTCCCGCCCCGGCGGGACCGCCGTCGGCGCTTATAGAGCGCCGCTACAATCCTTGACTCGCTGATGCGAGAGTGGTATCCAAAATGGTCCCGCGCGAAAGCCGCCGTTAAGACATTTTGTCGCAACGCCGGATGAGTCTTTCGCGCGCGGCCGCGTGACACTCTCGCTCTCCGCGTTTTAGGCGCCTTTTCGCGAGCCGCATCGAATCCGCGCCGATGACGCTGAGCAAATGTCCCGGCGATGATTTCGAGGCCCTCATGTTTGACTCGCTGATCGTCCATCGTTTGCACTTCGCCTACACCATCACCTACCACTACCTGTTCCCGCAGCTCACCATGGGGCTGGCGCTGCTCATCGTGATTCTGAAACGCTCGCGCTGCGAACCGGCGACGAGCACTACAACCAGGCGGCGCGCTTCTGGGCGCACATCTTCGGAATCAACTTCGCCATGGGCGTGGTGACGGGCATTCCCATGGAATTCCAGTTTGGCACCAACTGGGCGCAATTCTCGCGCGCGGCGGGCGGGGTGATTGGCCAGACGCTGGCGATGGAAGGCGTGTTCTCCTTCTTTCTGGAATCGAGTTTTCTGGGCCTTTTCCTTTTCGGCGAAAAGCGCCTGAGCCCGCGCGGGCACTGGTGGTCGGCATTTCTGGTTTTCCTGGGCTCGTGGATTTCCGGATATCTGATTGTCGCCACCGACGCGTGGATGCAGTACCCGGTGGCCTACCGATTGTCTCCGCAGGGCGAAATTCAGCTCGCGAGCTTCTGGGGCCTGCTGCTGAATCCCTGGGCACTGTGGCAATACGCGCACAACATGAGCGGCGCGGTGATTACGGGATCCTTCGTGATGGCCTCCATCGGAGCGTTCTACCTGCTGACCAAGCAGTTTGAAGCGCACGCGAAAAGCTTTGTGCGCGTGGGCGTGATCGTGGGTCTGGTGGCGGCGCTCTTCCAGCTTTTTCCCACGGGCGATGGGCAGGGCCGCATGCTGGCCGAGCACCAGCCGGTGACGCTCGCGGCCATGGAAGGATTGTTTGAGACGCAGCGCGGCGCGCCCATCGCCCTCATCGGCCAACCCGACCTTCAGAACAAGCGGCTGGATAATCCCCTCGAGGTGCCGCGCGTGCTCAGCTTCCTGACTTATCGCCGCTGGATGTCGGAAGTGAAGGGGCTCGACGTCTTCCCGCCGCAGGACTGGCCCGATAATATTCCGCTGCTTTACTACAGCTACCACATCATGGTGGGGCTGGGGACCATCTTCATCGTCATCCTGTTGCTCGCCGCATGGAAACTGCGTCGGGGCACGCTTTACACTTCGCGCGGAATGCTCTGGGCGCTCATGCTCTCGCTGCCGTTTCCTTACATCGCCAACACGGCCGGATGGATGACTGCGGAATTCGGCCGCCAGCCGTGGCTGATTTACGGATTGATGCGCACGTCGCAGGGAGTTTCGCCGCGAGTTTCCTCCGGGAATGTCTGGTTTACGCTGCTCGGCTTCATGGGATTGTACACGGTGCTGAGCATCCTGTTTTTATTCCTGGTCTATCGCGTCATTGAGCAGGGACCGGAGAAAGTAGTGGACAGGGAATAGTGGACAGTGAACAGAAAAGAGGAAAACTCGAAATTCGTCCCGTTTTTCCAATTTCGAGTTT
>JASHTO010000568.1 GCA_030040515.1 Terriglobia bacterium | reverse complement strand
TGGCCGAAGGCGAAGCCTACTTCAGTCCCTCCATCTCTCATATCGTCCTGGAAAGTTTGAGGGTGGGATCCTTCCAGGCGGCCCCGCAAGACCCTTACGAAAAACTTACGATGCGGGAAAAGGAAGTGCTTCAGCTTATCGCCGAGGGAAATTCCAACAAGGAAATCGCCGTTCTCTTGAACATCAGCGTCAATACGGTCGCCGTACACCGCGCGCGGGTCATGGACGTCCTGGACCTCCACCGGACCGCCGAATTGGTCTTGTATGCCGTGAAAAAGGGTTTGGTGCAGACGGAATAGGCCGGAACGATAAGCGTGCCCCATTATGAATCTAATCTTTGAATCGGCTTTTGCCCTGGCACGGACAATCCGCGCCAAGCAAGTCTCATCGGAAGAAATGGTTCGAGCCTGCATCGGTCGAATTGAGGATGTGAACCCCCGGTTGAACGCTGTCGTTCAACTCCCCGCAGAATCGGCGATTCGGCAGGCGCGCGAAGCGGACCAGTCCCTGGCCCGAGGCGAGGTCAAAGGGCCGCTGCACGGCGTGCCCTTCACCCTGAAAGATTCCATCGAAACTCGCGGCATAATTTCCACGGGTGGCACCGAGGGCCGCGCGCACTTTGTTCCCAGCCAGGACGCGGTGGTGGTCGAACGATTACGCCGGGCGGGGGCCATCGTGCTGGGAAAAACGAACTGCCCCGAAATGGGTTGGGCCTGGGAAGCAGACAACCTGATCTACGGCCGCACCAACAACCCTTATGACTTGCAACTCTCGCCGGGCGGAAGCAGCGGCGGCGAATCCGCCATGATCGCGGCGGGGGGCTCGCCCTTCGGTCTCGGCAGCGACGCAGGTGGGAGCGTGCGTTTCCCGGCGCATTGCACAGGAATTGCGGCCATCAAACCTACCTCCGGACGCGCCCCGCGCACCGGGCATTTTCCCGGGCCGGGCGGAATGCTCGACAGCCTTTGGCAAATCGGCCCGCTGGCGCGCTATGTTGAAGACCTTGCCTTGCTGCTCCCGATTATTTCCGGTGTCGATGGGCAGGATACTGCCGTCGTGCCGGCGCCGCTCGGCGATCCCGTAGCGGTTGACCCCCACCGGTTGCGCGTGGCGTTCCACACCGACCATGGAATTCAAACGCCCTCAGGCGAAATCGCCGAGACCGTGCGAAAAGCCGCAGCGGCTTTGGCGGAGGGAGGAATTCAAGTTGAAGAAGCGCGCCCCGGGGTGATGGATCAAACTTACGAAATATATTTTGGCCTCTTCACGGCCGACGGAGGCGCCGGGCTGGAATCAGTATTGCAGATGGCGGGCACAACTCGCGTTCATCCGCTCATGCAGCGGGTGCTGGACTTGCAGCGTGCCGGTGTCAATTCCATGGCCCAGTTTTCCACCCTGGTGGGCAGATGGGACGCCTACCGGCGCGAGATGCTCGCCTTCATGTCGAGCTACGACGCCCTGCTGTGCCCGGTGTGCTCGTTTGCCGGAATGGTTCATGGCTCAACATACGACCGGCTGCCGTGCTTCAGCTACACGATGGCTGCAAACCTCACGGGATGGCCCGCCGCGGTGGTCCGCGCCGGGTCAACATCATCAGGCTTGCCCATCGGTGTCCAAATCATCGCCGCGCCCTGGCGCGAAGACGTGGCCCTGGCCATCGCCCAGGTCCTGCAAGATGCCCTGGGCGGTTGGCAACCTCCGCCTCTCTGACGTCCCGGCCGGCAAGTTTGGCGGAAATCTCTCGGACGAGTTGTGCGCGGTTAGGGGTTGAGGTTCTTCTTGGCCTCGCTGAAGGCGTACTCCTCCAATTCGACGCGTTCCCGAAGGATGCGTTCGACCCAACTCTCGAGGTTGGCCTCGCGATGCAAGTGGGCCAGGAAAGCTGCCCGTGCTGCTAAGTCGCCCGGCATCGAGAGGGATGCGGGCCTGGCCCGCTTAACCCGGATCGGCGCTTCCCAAGCGGAATTGTTTTCTGATTGCGCAATCACCTGCCGATCGACAGATTCTTGACCCCGCGACGGATTTTTTTCTCTAAAATCTTCATAATGGCCAGCCGGTTATGATGCGGACGATTCCCCCGGGCTTCGCTTGGAAAATAACCTTGAGCTTTCGCCCACCCAGTGTTTTCCCCAACAACTGGTATCGATCGCGAAATTTCTTGTTTCACCGCACTTCAAAGTCCGAAAAGAGGCACTCGACTGCTTCTTCAAAAGTGACTCGATGCTCGGAAAACTTGTCGCGCTCGAAATCATATTCGAAGTTTTCCGGCGTGAATCGTCGCCCATCAACCACACACCATCTACTACGGCTCAGCCGCGTGGAAGGTGGCCTGGTAGGGCCGACGAACAGCGTGGAGATCTTTCCTTGTCGTGGATTGCCTCCCTGGCGCGAAGACGTGGCCTTGGCCTTCGCACAAGTCCTGCAAGATGCCCTGGGGGGGCGGCAACTTCCCCTACTCTGAAGCGCCGGTCGGCCGCATTGAACTGCGTGATCGTGGCAACTTACGCTTCGCTATACGGAGCGACATAAATTGTAGCGGCGCTCTACGACCCGTCGCCAGAAGACGGCTTTGGGTCGCAGGGCGAGCGCCGACCGGCGGTCATAGACCGCCGCTACAGCCAAATACGCAAACACTTATGTCGTTCCGTATAGACCACGCAGCTCTTCTAGGCCGAACGCTGCCAACATCCGCCCTTTTTGTTTTGGCCGTGCGGTGATAAGATGCGCGTCGGTGTGCGACAAACACAACTTTTTCTTTGAGTTCGACAAGGCGTTTACCGACCAGCTCATCTATAAGTTTGAGGAAAGCCCTGCCCATCCGCTAACGGAGGATATCGCGCCTTCAACTAAAGGTGTATATGCGCTCTATCGACACAGGAAGATCGTTTACGCCGGCAAGGCCCTTGACACTACGTTACGTCGCCGGCTTGGCGAACACGCGCGAAAGATCGGGGGGCGCAGGAATATTGAACTTTCTGAGATGACCTGCCGCTTCCTCATCATCGATAGCGCTTGGTTTGTGAGGGCTGGCGAGCACGCCCTGATAGAAAGCTACGAGCCAAAGTGGAATCTCAGTGGCTTTGGGAGCCACGTTCCAGGCCGAGGAAGACCCGGAATCAGAACTTCAAAATGGGATACAGAATTCCCGCCGAAGTGAATTATCCTCCAAAGGTTCTCGTTCCCCGAGCGGTACTCTTCTTTTTCCGACCCCCAAGGCTGTTGTGCTTAACCATTGAATCCAGAACCATTTTCTTGAAAGCCTCAGCCTTTTCGGCTTGAGTGAGCTCAGTCGGAGGGAAGCGTCCCTCCATCTCCTTTCGAATCGCGTTGAACTTCGCTATTGCACGGCTCTGGGATTTCGTGCGGAGGACTTCTTGCCCACCCACGGTCACTTGAATTTCCCCGTCCTCCGCCATATCGAGAAACAACTGGCCGGGATAGAAGGAGAGTTTCACTTCTTTCCGTTCCTTCGCTCGCAGTCATCACTCTTGCGGCAGACAATCCAGAAACAATGCCGCTTGCGCGCGTGATGGGCATTTTGCCATTTATTCGAAACCATTGGCCCGTTCCTGACCTTCACAATCAAGTCGCAGACCGTGAATCCAGCTTCCTCTGCCATTCGCATGAAATCACAGTGTGGCCATTTCGAACGATGGTTGTTTACCATGTCGGTGATCTTTGCGAGGAGTAGCCCTTCGGGCTTCAGGACCCGTTTGGCTTGCTTCAGGAACGGCGGGTATAGGTAGCTGAGATTCCAGTTTTGGTCTTTCCCGCACTCAACGGTCGCGCCGAAGTCCACATCGAATTTCTTCCGGCTCTTGTCCCGTCCTTGCGGCCCGACATGCGGAGGATCGTAAACGACTACCCCGAATTGAGAATCCATTACCCCCTTCATAACACGGTTATCAGCAACGATCATGGGCTTGTATTTCGCGTCCTTGTCCATCGAAACCACTCGGCGCTTTGAGACCTTCCAGAAGCGTCCGGCATTGAAGGTGGAGTCGAGGATTGGCTCAGGCGGGATAACAGCGTAGAACTTGAACATGGCTTCAAGCAGTTCGCCATCGCTGCCTTCCCAAACGCTGCTAATCGGTCGGTACGAACCGTTTCCGTTTCGACTCATCGGCAGGTGTTCCGTGAAGCATTCTAACGCCAATTGCTCCAGCATCGAAATACTATATCGGCGGAGCAAAAAAAAGGAAGAGACTACATTAAGCTAAAAGATCCCACTACCCGACAGCACTGGACATGGAGTGCGGCCATAATGCATAGTAGCGTGACTAAGCCAGGAAACAGGATGGAGCGAATTCGCATTTCTCTAAATCGGCTGACTCTGAGTTTGACACTGATCCTCGTCACCATCACGATTCTTGCCCAAACCGCACCCTCAGGCGGAAGGCCGGCAGCCCGCTCGGCGCCTGCTGCCGGGCCATCAGCGGCGGAGTTGCAAACGCTGCGCAACGTCGGCAAAGCCTATTTCGAGCAGGGAAAATATGCCGAAGCCATTGCGCGATTTCAGGAGGTCGCGGCTTCCAGAGAAGCCCTGGCCACAGACCACTTGAACCTGGGCCTCGCCTTGATGCAGGACAACAAGCCGGACGCGGCGCTAGGGGAAATCACCACGGCACGGCAGATGGATCCGCACCTGGTCGGGGCTGAATACAACCTGGGCATCCTTTATAAGCGCGAGTGGCGCAATCCGGACGCGGAGGCCGCACTGAAGCAGGTGGCCGCCGCCGATTCCCAGGATCCCGCCACATGGTTCAACCTGGGAACTGTTTATTGCGCCGAGAAGAAGCTCGACGATTGCCTTGACGCCTACCAGCACGTCATCGACATGGGCTTTGGCCGCGGCCGGAACTTTTATGTTGCTTCGCTCTTTCGAACTTTTACGGCGCTTGCCCGTATGAAGCGCCAGGATGAAGCGCAGAAAGCATTGAAGCGCTGGGAAGGCCTGCACGACAAAGTTCCCAACATTTCCCTTCAGGACCCGGCGCTGGAAGGAGGAAAGTACGGAGGAATCTACGTCCCCTCAACTCCTCCCACGGCTGGCACGCATCGCGCGGTCCCGGAGAGCGTAACTTTTGCCGAGTTGAGTGAGAAACTCGGCCTCGGCCTGACGGCCACCCCCGCACCAGCTTTCGATCCGCGCCAGCCCATCAAGGCTTCAGACTACTCTCTTGATTTTGCCAGGAAGAATCTGCTTCCTCTCTTCAGCCCCACCATTGCCGTGGGGGACTACGATAATGACGGCCATCCGGACCTCTATGCCGTGAATCCATCCGGAGCGAATCATCTCTTCCACAACAATGGCGATGGCACCTTCACCGACGTGACGGAGAAGGCGGGAATCGGCGGGCTGCGCGCCGGCCTTTCCGCCACCTTCGCCGACTTTGATAACAGCGGCAAGATGAGTTTATTCGTCGTGGGCCTCAACGGGGTGAAAGTCTACCAATATGGGGGCGACGGAGTATTCAAGGACATTACCGCGAAGACGGGGCTTAAGCCGGAGCCCGGCGAAGTTGACACCCGCGCTCTGTTGTTCGACGCCGACAACGATGGGTTTCTGGATCTCGTGGTCACGGCTTACACGAATCTGAACAATCCTCCCCGCAAAGACCCGTTCCTGTTCCCCAATGATTTCGCAGGAGCCGGCACGCACTTCTACCGCAACAACGGCGACGGATCGTTTACCGAAGTCACTGCTTCCGCCGGACTCGCGGCCGCGCGGGGGAGAATGCGCGGCGCGGTGTTCGCAGATTTCAATAACCATGGCTATAACGACCTCTTCCTGTTTCGCGATGATGGGCCGCCGTTGCTTTACGAGAATCGAGGCGAAAATAAGTTCGCGCTGAATCGGGATGCCGGCGCAGCGATTGCCCAGGCAACCGTGTTCGAGGCAAACGTGGCCGACTTCAACCACGACGGATATTTTGATTTGGCCGTTTGGAGCAAGGACGGTTGCCAGGTGCTCATCAACGAGCGGAATGGAAAATTCACGCCGCAGGAGGCTCCTTCCTTTTCCGGACCGTCAAACCCCTTCGCTTTTCACGGCGCGGTGGCGGACGTAAATGGCGACGGCTTCCCCGATCTGCTCACTGAAGATGCTTCCGGGCAGCTGCACTTTCTTGTAAACCACCAGGGACAATTCCGGGAAGGGTCGATTGCCATTCCGGGCGGCGACCCTGGCTCCTTCGCTTTTCTCGCGCCCGCCTGGCTCACGAATCCCGGGAAGCTTGACCTGCTCGCCACGACGCGCCGGGGAGAAATCCACGCCTTTGAGAAGCAGGGGCCGCCCGACCATTGGGTGGAAGTCAATATGAACGGTTTCAAGAGCAACAGCCTGGGCATCGGCAGCGTGGTGGAATTCAAAGCGGGCAACTACTACAGCAAGGTGGTGGTGGATAGCAGCCCCCTGCGGGTTTTCACGGACGACCTCACCAAACTCGATGTAATCCGCGTCACCTGGCCAAACGCCGTGGTGCAGAACTGGATCGATGTGGGCACCGACAAGGAGATTGAGGTGCGCGAGTCCGAGCGCCTGGCGAGCTCCTGCCCCTTTCTTTATGCCTGGGATGGCCGGAAGTTTGCTTATGTTACCGACGTCCTGGGCACGAGCCCGCTGGGTGAGCTCGCCCCTGACGGCACGTACCTCAAGCCTTTTCCCGAAGAATTCGTCCGCCTGCCCCCATGGGTGAAGGCTTCCGGTGAAAATTTCACCTTTCAGTTGACGGCGGAAATGCGCGAGGTCGATTTCTTCGATCAGGCGAAGCTCTTCGCCGTCGATCACCCCGCGGACGAGGAGATCTACGCGAATGAGATCTATGCGTCGAATCCCGGCGCCCCCACGCTCTACGCAGTTCGCGACAAGCGCTTTCCAGTTTCCGCCGTGGATGATCATGGCCACGACGTTCTGCCCATGCTTCTGAAGCAGGACGGCCGCTACCCCGCGGATTTCGCGCGGGATCGCATCCTGGGGATGGCGGAGCCGCACACCCTCACGCTTGACCTGGGCAAGTTGCCGGCCGATGCTCCGGT
>JASHTO010000567.1 GCA_030040515.1 Terriglobia bacterium | reverse complement strand
GCAATGAGCGTTCCCATTTCGCTGCGAGCCATCCCCAGATCCGCCGCCAGCGTGCTGACGTTTTTCTGAGTTGTACTAAGGTCCGTCTTCGTTGAGGAGACGTCCTGGGAGAGGGCGCCGACCTGCTGCGCGTCGGCTTTTTGGTCAAGCTCCTGCTTCAATTGCTCGGTCTGGGCGCGCTGCTGGTCCTGGAGCTGCGCCACCATGGTGCGTGCGCGCTTCAGTTCGCCGCTCTGCGCGCCAACGCGCTTTGAAGCGGCGTCCAGTTCGGACCGGACGGCGTCCAATTCCTGGGCGTTTTGCTGCTCGAGGGCCGCGAGTCGATTGGAAACTTGCTCCCGGAGCTGTCCCGTTAAATCGTCTCGCAACTGGGTCTGTTTTTCCTCGAATTGGTGATTCATGGAGTTCATCCGGCTGACCGTGAAGAGTTCTCCCACGGCCAGAGCGGCGAGAATCAGAAAGATCGCAATAAATTTGACGCCATCCTTCATACCTGGACTTTGCTGTGGCGGATATTCGTCCTGGGCAGGCAAATCTTGAAATATCATGGTGGCCTCTCCCCTCTCCTTTAGACTGGGAATTTCTTCCAGAAGCCTCACGCAAGGACTGTGAGGTACTTCTCGGCACGGGGGAATGCAAGCGAAGGGCCAACCTGTGGCCTGCTAACTATGCCGATTTTGAAGAAGTTACGGAGCTAGGTGGGAAAGCGCGGCTTCTGCCTCTCTGTAGGACTTACGTGTGGGAAGTAAAATGTGCCCTCCGTCTGTCCGCTTGTTGTGGAGGTCGAGGCTATCGTTTGGAGTTGTGGGTCTGATTTTTTTTTCGCTCGCCTGCCCACCCGGGTTTATTCACCTGTGGGGTGCGCGCAATGGCAAGAGATTCCGGCTCAACGTCCTTGGTGATGGTGGAGCCCGCAGCGGTGTAGGATCCCCTGCCGATGCGAACGGGTGCCACCAGCATGTTTCCGCTGCCAATAAACACCTCATCCTCAATCGTGGTGGGGATCTTTTGCGCGCCATCATAGTTGCAGGTAATGGTTCCCGCGCCGATGTTGGTGCGCTCCCCCACCGTGGCGTCGCCCAAATAGGTCAGGTGTTGCGCCTTGGTGCCTCGGCCGATGGTGGAATGCTTGACCTCGACAAAGTTGCCGATGCGCACGTCTGCGCCCAGAGTCGAGCCCATGCGCAGATGCGCGAACGGCCCGATCGCCGCCCTAGCCGCAATTTCAGCATTGGTAATCACGCACGATTGGCGCACCGTGACTCCGTCTCCGAGAACCGAATCGGTGATCGTGGAATACGGCTCCAGGTGGCAACCGCTTCCCAGGCGCGTGTTGCCGCGCAGGCTGACGCCCACGCCCACCTCCGTGTCAGGACCAATGACGACGTCCGGATCGATATACACCGCCTCCGGGTCGGTGAAAGTCACGCCCTCGGCCATCAAAGCGCAGGCCCTGCGCAGGTAAAGCACTTTCGCCACCTCGGCAAGCTGTGCGCGGTCGTTGATGCCCTGGGCTTCGTCGGCCGGCGCCTCGAACGCCGTGACATTCAGGCGGTGGCGATTGAAAATCGCGACGAGATCCGTCAGTAAAAACTCCTTTTGGGCGTTGGCTTGCGAGAGCTCTGCCAGGTGGGCCAGCAGCAGCCGGCGCGAAAAGCAAAGGATGCCGGTATTGACCTCGCGAATCTTTTTCTGCGCCGCGCTTGCCACCTTCTCTTCCACAATGGCTCGCACGCGCTTTCCGGTCCCCCGCACGATGCGTCCGTATCCGGTGGGATTCTCCACGCGCATGGTAAGAATCGTGCACGCCGCGCGCTGCTTCTTGTGGGTGGCCACGAGCGCCGTCACCGTTTCGGGTTTGAGCAAAGGGGCGTCGCCCACCAGCACCACTACCACATCGCTCGGGCAGCACTCGAGTTCCGGCCGGGCCACGATAAGTGCGTGGCCGGTTCCCAATTGCTCTTTCTGCTCGATGAATTCCACTCCCGGGCGAGTGAAGGCCTTGCGCATTTCCTCCGCTTTGTGCCCGATAATCAGATAAATCCGCTGCGCTCCCGCAGCGGTTGCGGTTCGTAAGACGTATTCTCCAATCAGTCTCCCCGCCAGCGCATGGAGCAGTTTCGGACGCTCAGATTTGAAGCGCGTCGCCTTCCCGGCGCCCAGGATGACAATTGAAAATCCCACTTGCTTCATCGATGACTCCCGCGTAAAGATCCAACGGAATGCTTAAGCGCGCGGTGCGCGACATTGTTGGTGCCGGCAGTTGCGGCCCTTCTTTGCGGCCTCCAGCATTCTAAATCGGCAGAGGAACGAAATACCAGTAGGTGCGTGCTTCAGTGTAGGACCGTCTCCGATGGCTGGCTACCAGCGGGTGCAACCACGTAAACGTATTCCAAAAGCTCGCTTCCGATATTGGCAACGTTGTGCCGGGTTACGGGGGGAATGTAGACGAGCGCGGGCGCCGTGAAGGATTGGGCCGGCTGGCCCTCGATGCGTGCTTCGCCGCTTCCATGGAGGATGACCAGTGATTCCTCGTTCTTACCGGTAGTGTGCCAGCCGACCGTTTCGCCGGTCTTGAGCCGGACGAAACCGCTGCGCATGCCTGCCGTCTGCGGCACGCCCCGGAGTAATGGACAGTCTTCCCCCGCACACTGCAGCTTCATACTGAGCGGACTGGGCTTCGGCGCCTGCGAGAACAGGGGCGCCAAAGCAAGGGTGAAGCTCGTCAAAAGTACTGCCAGGAACGTAGTTTTGATTCGTTTCATAGCCGCTCCATCAAAGTCTTGAATAGGCGAGGCATCTGTCAAAAGGTTCTTTCTATTCCCATTCGCACCTGAAACGGTTCGACGGGGTGGAAAACATCGGTGAATTCCGGCGCGGCTGTTGGCGTTATTTGGGAGACATACGCGTAGTCAATGTCGTGGTTGCGGTTGTTCAGCAAATTCAAGAATTCGGCGTAAACGCGCCACTTCTCGCGGATTTGATAACCGACCTCCGCATTGAGCAATGCCGTTGTTTTTGAGCGATAAATTGCGTCGGAGGTCAAATTGCGCGGGCCAAAATCGCGCAGGCGCAAACTCGCCGAAAAGCCTTTGTGATCGTGCAGGGTGACGCCCGATGAAATCACCAACCCAACCGCTTCGGGCACCCACTTACCACCCGGGCCCTGCTCAAAATTGCCGCCTCCGATCGACACAAGCCCAGAGCAATCCGAGTTTGCTGCGCAAAGCCGGCCACCTGCGGTGATGTATGTCGCATCAGCGGGGTCTAATGTGGTAAATCGGGCGCGGGAGTCCGCCATGTCAAAATCAAAAGCCCAATGTTCCAGTGGTGTGTAGTAGTTCGCCCATTCGACGCCATAGCGGTTGCTCGACTGTTCTGAGGGAACCGTGCCGCCGGTGTCGCCATCCTGCTCCAGTTCGGAATTACTGTGGAGCGTCCAGAGCGAAAGGGTACTTTGCAGATGGGGGATGGCCGAAGTTCGCACACCGGCTTCCGCGCCTTTGGTTTGGATCAGAAGGGGAATTTTTGCGCAGAGCGTATTGGGGTAAGGATAGTCCGGCGAAATCGGTTCATAGTTTTGCGTTGCGCCACGCACGTCGTTACTGTGGAAGCTGAATCCGCCCTGTGCGTAGAACTCCGTATTGGACCACGGGCCGAAAATCAAACCTAATTTTGGGCTGGGCAGGAACTTGGTGGCCGAGCCGGAATTGCGGGGGTCCGAAAAGCTGGTGACGACACCTTTGTCCTCGTCGCCCCGCAGGGCCACGACCGAGCGGAATTTGTTCGACCACTGGATTTTATTTTCCGCATAGAAACTTCCCAGCGTGTCTGTAAATTTATTCACATCCGTGTCCGCGGGTAAAAAACCGTTGGGCTCGCCCGGATAGGGAGCGAGAACATCTTCTTTGTCCGTGCGCACGCGATTTTCCGCCCGGTAAAGGCCGTTGCT
>JASHTO010000566.1 GCA_030040515.1 Terriglobia bacterium | reverse complement strand
CAGTAGGAACATAACAAAACAAGTGGGTTATTGATTAAAAGGCAAAAGGTAAAGTGGCCTCGAAAAGACCGATTTGTGGCCTCTTGTCTAGTGTCCTGAGTCAGAAGTTCGCTTCACATTTCGTCTCTTAGTTAAGGCGAGCCTTCAGCCCCGCAGGGGCGAAATATCCTAGCCCAGGGCGCAAGCCCTGGGGCTCTGAGCCCTCACCCCGCCTTCGGCTCCCCTCTCCCGCGGAGCGGGAGAGGGGTTGGGGGGAGGCTGAAACCCACGGCTTGCGCCCTGGGCTACGATATGGCGCCCGCTTCGCGGGCTGAGTAATTAAACGAACTTCTAACTCAGGACACTAGCGTTGGATTGCGGAAATCCCTTGCGGATTTTTCCGGTTATTGGGTGATTGGATAGACGGTCATTTCCGCGATTTTCACGGAATGACTCTATAACTTCATCTTCGCCAACACACGTGCGAAAGCCGCGAGCGTTTCCTCCACATCGCGGTCGTCGTGAACCGTGGAGATATAGATGCGGCCGTCGGGAACCAGGATGACGCCTTCTTCCATTGCCAGGAAGAGAAAACGCCGCAGGCGCTCCGCATTGTCTTCGAGGGTGTCACGGTATTCCCACATTTCGTTGCGGCTGGTGAAATGCAGGCACAGCGCGGCCCCGAAGCCCGTGACCTGGAGAGGAATTTTGTGCTCCCGGGCGATTTGCAGCAGGCCGGCGCGAAGTTTTTCTCCCGTGCGGTTGGCCCGCTGAATTGCCGCTCCGCCATCGCGCGTCAATTCTTCCAGTGCAGCGTTCGCGCCTGTGAGGGATGTGGGGTTGCCGTTGAACGAGCCGCCGAAAACCACTCCCCGGGTGAACATCTGCTCCATGATTACCCTGCGCCCGCCCACCACGCTGAGCGGAAGTCCGCCGCCCACGGCTTTTCCGAAAGTGGCGCAATCGGGAATCACGCCATAATGGCTCTGCGCGCCTCCCACCGCCACGCGGAAGCCGGTAATGACCTCGTCGAAAATCAGCAAAGCGCCGAGACGCGAGGTCAACTCGCGTGCCGCCTGCAGATATCCGGGGCGCGGCATCAGGCATCCGCTGTTGCAGAGGATGGGCTCCATAATCACGGCTGCAACCTTGTCCGCATTCAGCATCAGCAGCCGCTCGAGCAGTTCCACGTCATTCCACGGCGCGACGATTACGTTGTCCACCGAATTCGCTACCTGCCCCGTTGACTCGCACACCACGTTGGGCTTTTCCCGCGGACCCGTCTGCGCGGCGGCAGGGTGGTGGCTGTGCAGCACGGAGTCCATCCAGCCGTGATAGTGGCCTTCGAATTTCAAAATCAGCGGGCGCCCGATGAACGCGCGCGCCAGGCGCTGCACAAGCTGCACGGCCTCGCTGCCGCTGGAGGTGAACGCCACGCGCTCGGCGCAGGGAACGCAGGACTGAATGCGCTCGGCGACGGCGATTTCCAGCTCGTGCTGCGCGCCGTAATTGTAAGGCCGTGCCGCCAGCGCCCGTATGGATTCCACCATGCGTGGATGGCAGTAGCCCAGAATGTTCGGCCCCCAGCCAAGCTGGTAATCGATGTACTCATTTCCGTCTACGTCTTTCAGGCGGGCACCGCAACCGCTGGAAAAGTAAAGCGGCACAGGCGCCGTGGCCCGCACAGGGCTGCTCACGCCTCCGGCCAGCGACTTCTTGGCCCGCTCAAAAAGCGCACGAGATTGATCCCAGGAACGGCTCATTTATCGGCCCGCTTCTCCCCCATAAGCCTGCGCGGTGGATTCGCGAACCACCAATTCTGTTGGCACCGTAATTCGTCCCGTGTCCGTGGGACCGCCCCGAATCTGCTCAATCAGGGCGCGTACCGCGAGGCGCCCCACTTCGGCGGAATCGGTTCGCATCGTGGTAATGGGGCGGTCGGACTCCACGCCCAAATCGTCAAATCCCATGATGCTCATGCGCTCCGGCACGTTGATTCCCGCCACGGCAAGAGCGTCGTTCGCGCCCAAAGCTACGATATCGTTGGTCGCAATCATGGCGGTGGGAAGCGATTCCATCGACAGAATCGATTGCATCGACCGATAGCCGGAAAGCATGCTCGACTGAAGATCCGGCAATTGCAGGAACACCACCCAACGCGGCTCGTAGCGCACTCCCAGCGACGACAACGTCTGCCAGAAGGCGATGTATTTCTCGGAATTGGGGAACCCGATAAAACCGATCTTCCGATGTCCCAGGCTGTGCAGGTAAGTCACGGCCTGGCGCATTCCGCTCGCGTAGTCAATTCCCACCGAGGCCGAGCGGTCGTCCAACAACAAATCCACGAACACCAGCGGAGTGGCCGCCGCGCGCAGACGCTCCAGGAATCGCCGGGGCGCCCCGCCGACCACCATGTACCCCGCCACACCGCTCTCCACCATTGGAGCGTCGTCCGTCAGGACGTGAAACAGAAGCCGGTAGCCGCTCTGCTGGCAAGTCTTCTGAACCCCAAGCAGAATGCGGTTGTACCCCACCGAGACAAATTCAAAAATCTGTTCGCTAATGACGAAGGCCAGCGTCCCTTGAACGGTTCCAATCGGAACACCGGTAGGATCCTGGGAGATCCAGGAAGCGCTGGGCGCTCCGGCCACAAATGTACCCTTGCTCGGGCTGCGGACCAGTACGCCTCCCTCAACCAGCGACTCAATAGCTTGGCGGACAGTGGTGCGCGAGGTTCCGAATCTCACCGCCAGTTCGCGCTCAGAGGGAAGCTTAGCCCCCCGCAGGATAGCCCCCCGCTCGATTTCGCCGAGGAGAAGAAGGCGAAGTTGCTCCCTTACGGGTTCCGGAGAACGCGTGAGAAGTTGGCGAGATTTGTACCGCACTGGACCATTTTCCTCGAACCCCCAATTGCTGTCAACCTTTAGTTTTTCAGGAGTTTTTCAAGCATATTTATTCTTGACTAGACCATCCCTGTCGAACATAATGACCGCGATAGACCAAAACCAAAATTGGCTTGCGAGGCTCTTTCGTGGCGAACCAACCGCTCTGCCGACTGGATGGAAAGACGGCCATGATTACAGGTGCCGGCATCGGAGAAGCAACGGCTCGGCTCTTTGCCCAGCAAGGAGCGAGCGTCGTGGTGTTTGACCGCGACGGTTCAGGTGCCGAAAACGTGGCCGCAGCCATTGGCGCTTCCGACGGCCGGGCCATCTTCGTTGCCGGCGACGTGTGGGATTTGAGGTGGTGAAGAGCGTCGTGGACCGCGCGGTCAGCGAATTCCGAGGCGTGGACATCCTGGTAAACAATGCCGGCATTTATCCCCGCGCTTCTCTGGTCGAAATCACCGACGAGCAGTGGAGCGAGGTCCTCGACATCAACCTGAAGGGGGTCTTCCACTGCACACGCGCGGTCACGCCGCAGATGATCCAGCGGCGGGCGGGAAAGATCATCAACATTTCCTCTGTGAACATTCACGTCGGGGCGCCAGACTTTTCTCATTACATCGCCTCCAAGGGGGCTTCACCCGCGCGCTCGCGCGCGAGCTTGGCGATTACAACATTCATGTGAATGCTGTAACGCCCGGGGCAATTCAGACCGAGGCCGAAAAGCGCCTGGTGGCGGCGCAGGGGAAGGCAGGCGACGAAGCGGTGGCGGCAATCGTGGCGCGGCAATGCCTGAAGCGCCGGATTCAGTCCAAGGAAATCGCCGCGGTTTGCCTCTTCCTCGCTTCGGACCTATCCGACTCGATGACCGGCCAGACGCTGAACGCGGACTGCGGAAACGCGCTTTATTAAACGTCCTGCCTCGAAGTTCGCCGTACCGAGTCGGGGCCATGCTGACTTTGAAAATTCGACGAAGAACGATACTGCGACTATAGATCTTTGGATATTTGACTCTTAACAGGATTGGGATGAACACACCACTGGGTGGCGTCGCGCTGGTGCTTTTTGCCGGAACTCTGGGCGGCACGGTATTGGCGCCCATGAAGCTGATCCGCACGTGGAAGTGGGACCAGACTTGGGGGTTTTATGTCTGCAATGCTTACTTCATGTTTCCGTGGCTCGTGGCTTTCCTCACAGTTCCCCATTTGCTGGCAGTTTATCCGATAGCAGGATGGAAAGTAGTGGTGACGACGGCCTCGTTCGGTTTGTTTTGGGGGCTATCGCTCGCACTCTATGGCATCGCGTTTGACATCGTGGGGCTGACGCTGACCCAGGGAATTATCCTGGGCGCCTCGGTGGCCCTGGGCTCGCTCTTGCCGCTGTTGTTCGTACCCGCATCGCGGCGGGGTGTGGGTCATTCGCTCGAAATTGCGGGCGCC
>JASHTO010000565.1 GCA_030040515.1 Terriglobia bacterium | reverse complement strand
TACTGACACGACCTGGCGCCGATCTGTCCAATGGCGATTCTCTTGAATCGAAGGTAATCGGAATGAAGGTGTATCCGCTTGGTATGCGGCGTTTGGGCCGGGAAATTCTGCTCTGGGCCGGAATACTGCTGCTGGCGGGCATGAATTCAAGCGCGGCAGCAGATTCAGCCACTCCCCGATACCGGGCTGCGGAGATTCGTGAGCCGGGGATTCGACTCACTTCCGGCCTGACGGTTTGTGATGAGATTTTGTGGAAGGGCCGGTGGGTGAATCGCTATTGGCTCGCCACCGGATTTATCGAGCGGGAGTTCCATCTAACTTCTGTGCTGGAGCAGCGTGAGAGCTTGCCCATCGATGGGTTTCAACTTGCGATCGAAGGTCAAAATCTGTCGGGCACCTGGAAATGGGTTAAAGCGGAGAAAGCGGAGGTTCACAATCCCAACGGCCTGCTGGTAACGCTCGAATTGGCCAGCACGGCGCGCCCCATTACGGTCAAGATCCACACCCTGCTTTATGGCGGACCGGTGATGGTGCGCTGGTTGGAAATCGCGAATACGGGCGCCAAGCCCACCGCTATTACTGCCGTCTCACCCTGGTCCGGCATGATTTGGGACACCACGGACCTGAAGGAACGTCTTCCCGCGGGCACGACCACTCCCTTCGAAGTCGGCTACGCCCAATATGAGACTTGGGGACGCGAGGGCGCATGGAAATTCGAGCCCGTTGAAGACACCACCAAGACCGTCGCGGGCACTCGCGGGAAATCGGGCTGGGGGCATCCCACTTTCTTCGCGCACAACAAAGCCACCGGCGAATGGTTCGTTGCCTCGCTCGGCTGGAGCGGCAACTGGACGTATCAGGTCACGGGGCGGCAATTCCCCGATACGGACCAGGCCATGTTTCTCTTCCGCATGGGGCCGAGCACCGTGGACCCGGCGCTGCGCGTCCTCGAGGCGGGTGAGACGGTAGAGACTCCGCGCACGCACGTGCTCTGCATGCGCGGGGATGTAGACAGCGTTGTTCAAGCGATGCATGAGCACGTTCGCCACGAGGTTTTGCCCGCACCCATTCCCGGACGTGACATGCTGGTGGAAGCGAATCACCGCGGTTACATCATTGATCACGAAAGTGAGCCGGGCATCGATCAGGAAATCGATTTGGCGGCTGCCGCAGGGGCGGAGTTGTTCGTGATTGATGCCGGGTGGTATGGGCCCGAACCCAACCGCTGGCCGGAAAACGTGGGCGATTGGTATGCGGGAGCATGGCTGCCAAATGACCTCAATCCCATTCGTGAGCACGCGCGGCAAAAGGGCCTGCTCTCCGGGTTGTGGGTCGAAATCGAGAGCATCGGCAGCGCCGCAAAGCTGCGCCAACAGCACCCTGATTGGATCATGACGCGCGACGGCAAACCTGTCGCGAATGGACGCCAGCTCGACGTCTCAAATCCGGTCGTGGCCGCGTGGATGGAGTCGGAAATCGCCCGCCTGATCAGGAAGTATGACCTTGATCTCTTTCGTCTCGATTACAACACCACTGTGGAAGCGGGCGGGAATCGCATGCGCGACGGGTTCCTCGAAAATACGGAGTGGCGTCACGTCGAAGCACTCTATGCCATGTTTGACCGGCTCCATCGCCAGTTTCCCCATGTGATCTTTCAGAATTGCGCCGGCGGTGGGGGCAGGCTTGACCTCGGAATCATGAGTCGCTTTCAGGACACGGAGATTTCCGACTGGATGCACGCGCCCAGAAGCCTGAAGATTATCAACGGCATGACCTGGATACTGCCTCCCGAGATTCTGCTGCGTAGCTTTGGAACAGAGACCAGCGGCGTACCCTCCGATGCCGATTTGGTGACCCAATTGCGCGCCACCACCATGGTCCTACCCATCTTTCGCGGATTGAGCCCCTCATTTGAAGAGTTCAATCCCCTCCTGAAGGAAGAGACCCTGAGCCAGGTGAATCTTTACAAACAGGTCATTCGGCCGATTATGAAAGACTGCCGCGTCTATCATCACACGCCCATTACACCCATGCTTGAGTCGAGCCCCTGGATGGTAATGGAATATGCCGCGCCGGACTCGCAGGCAGATTTAGGCTGGGTGTTTCGAACCTCCGAGTCGGGCGATGCCACGTATTGGTTCAAGCCGCGGGGGCTCGACTTTTCCAAAACCTACAACGTGACGTTTTCCAACAGGGGCCAAACGGTTGCCATTCCGGGAGATCGCCTGATGCAGGCGGGAGTTCCCGTTCGCCTGGAGAGCAATCTAACCTCGGAGTTGCTGATTTTCCGCGCCCAGTAATTCGCTATCGCCCCGGCCTCAAACGCGGGGCGCCAGGCCAGCCCACGCCGCCAATTGGTTGAAGAGCGGTGAGCTCTTCAAGTCCTTTTCCCACTGTCGGCAGAGATAAGCGATGCTCGCTCTCAACGCAGGCAACGGATTCGCGCCCGGGGTCATGGCCGCGACTTCCTCCCTCAACCAGTCCAACAGTTTTTCCAGATTCGAAAATCGGTCCTGCACGATGGCCTCGCGAAGCTGCGGTACTGTTTTGCGCTCGAACTCCTGCTTGCGGCCGATGTCGATGAGGTCGGGCAGCAAGAGGCCCGGCTCACCGAGATGCAGGTCCACGCGTGCCAGCAATTCCTGATATACAGCTCGTGCCAGGGCTTCCACGCGTTCCGTCAAATTGCGCATCAATTCCCTTCCGCGCAATTTCGGTGAATCACCTTCAGGCACGAGCTGGCAATAAAATTTCAATTTGGGTTCGGTACCCGAAGGCCGGACTGTTACGATGCACCCTTCAAGCAAGAACTGGAGCACATTGCGTGAGAGCTGATCTGTTGCACTTTGCAGTTTGCCGAACGCGTCTTCGTTCCAGTAGTCCACTACTCGATGAACGGTTCGGCCGCCTAAGGTCTTCGGCAGCGACGACCGAAGCGAAGCGACAATGCGGTCTCGTTGGATTCCCCCGTCAGCGCCGGTCATTACAATCGAGCGGCCTGTGTCTGCGTACCCACCGAGCTTCTCCAAGATCTCGATGTAGTAATCCAGCAGGTTCCGCCCCTCGAGCCACACCTTTTGATAGAGCACCGCGAGAAACATGCACGCCGGCGCCGAATCCTTGTCGCGAATGGCAGAGGTAAGCATCAATCCATGTGCTTCCTCCGTCGCCAGCACCAGTGACTCCGGCCGTGCGCAGACGTTGCCCCATCGCCCGCGCTGCTCGAGAACTTTGAGGACGTTAGCCATGTACTTGAAGCCCACAAGCAGATCGTCGACAATCCATGAGTCGCCTGCCGTAGCGGCAATCCGGCCCAGAATTTTCGTGGTTACCAGGGTTTCAATCACCAAACCCCGGCGCCGGGGACCACTCGGGTCGAGCATCAGGTAGTAGCAGATCAGCGTGGCGATCTTGTTTCCATCAAAGTGGTACCAGGAACCGTCTGCCAGACGAACTTCCAAGCCCACTCGGTCTGCGTCAGGGTCGCTTGAGAGCACGACTCCTGAGCCCACCGATTCCGCAAACTGCGTGGCGGGGACGGTGGATTCCGAAACTTCGGGATTCGGCGCCTTGAAAGGAATGGGAGCGAAGGTTCCGTCCGGACCTTGATAGGGCGGTGGCAAGATGGGAAAGCCCAGCTTCTTCATGACCGCCCCGGCCGAGCGCAAGCCGCATCCACACAACGGTGTGTAGACGACCGGAATATTCGGCCGGGGAGTGAAGAGCCGGCCATAGAGGCGCACGTATTCGTCGACGTACTGCTGGTTCAGCTCCTCCGGTATCTTGCGGATCAGACCGCTTTTAAGCGCATCGGCAAAGGGAATCCGGCGCACGTCGGTAACATTATCCATGGCATCGGCAAGGCGTTGATCGTCAGGTGGAATTGGCTGGCCGCCATACTCGTCATAAACCTTGATGCCGTTATCGTCCGGGGGATTGTGCGACGCGGAGATGTTGATGCCTCCCTGTGCGCGGAGTTTGCGGATAATAAACGAAAGCTCCGGCGTGCTCAGGAGCGATTGGTCGGCCTCCGGCTCGGCGAGGTACGGAATAACTCCGTTACCCGCGTAAATCTCGCAGGCAAGTTTGGCGATCGACCTTGAGGAAGTTCCGATCAAAGGATGGCTACTTCCCAAGAAACGGTAAACGCCCGCCAAGTCATTGAATATGCGAACATCATTGGCCACGATGACGGAAATTTTTGCGTCGGGGAATGCCGCGGTTAGGAAATTGCAATGGCCTTGCACGGTCATGGCCACGGTGGAGGGGTTAAAGCGATTCGACCCGTAGCCAACCCGTCCGCGCCGCCCCCCGGTGCCGAAGGGCAAGACCTGCCAGAAAGCGTCGAAAAGCAGAGGCACATGCTGGTCCTCCAGATGGCGCGCAAGGATCTGCGGGAATGCCATCGGCACCAGGCCCTCAAGCCATATCCGTAATCGGTCGGCAGCCGCCTTGCCCCGTTCGCCATAACGATCAATCAAACGGGTAGAGATTTTTGCCAGCACCGCAAGATCCGCCATGAGCATCGCCTCAGACAATGGATTTGAAAGACAATTCTAATACGAACACCCGCTCTCGCGGGGCTCGATGCGCGGGAGGCGGAGAGAGTCTATGAGTCGAAAAAGTTTTTGACATTTTGTGTTTTGGAAATAGACTGTGGCCATCTCGACATTGGGGAGACTCGGGTATGCCGGGAACAATCGAAGTTGTGATTGGCCCCATGCGCAGCAACAAGACCGCGGAGTTGATCCGGCGCGTTGCCATGCGGGAGGAGTACGCGCATCAATCGGTCATTTTGTTCAAGCCCAAGGACGACACGAAGAGTGCACAGGGCGTGGTGCAGAGCCGCAACCAGCTCAGCCATCGGCAGATGGATGCGGTGGAGTTTGATTCTCAAAATCCCTGGGAAATGTTTACGTTCATCGCCGAGCGCGAACGGATCATCGGCAAGCCGGTGAACTGCGTGGCCATTGACGAAGGCCAGTTCGTGAACGAGTTGTTTGATTGCTCGCGCGCCTTGCTCGATCGGGGCTATGACGTGATCGCCGCCGGGCTGGATTTGAATTTCCGCGGCCAGCCTTTTGGCGACATGCTGGCGCTCGGCTGGCTGGTGAATGCCTACGGCGGAAACGTAACGTGGTGCATCGCCTACTGTGAGTGCGGGGCACGCGCATTTTTTTCGCAGCGCCTCATTAATGGCCAGCCTGCTTCCTATGAAAGCCCCACGCTGATGGCCGGTGATTCATACCGGCCGCGCTGCGCGCAGCACTTTGTTCTTCCCGGAAGACCCAAGCGCGGGAACCTTCCGGACAGCGACGAGCAGGCCTGAAGCCGGAGGAAACATGGCAAAGCAACCGCAAGTGGCAGTCGTGGGAAGCGCCAACGTTGACCTGATCACTTTCAACGACACGTTTCCCCGCGCCGGCGAGACGATCTTCGGGAAAAAATTCGACCTGGGCTTCGGCGGAAAGGGTGCGAACCAGGCTGTGGCGGCGCGCCGCTGCGGCGCTTCCGTAGCCATGGTCGCCAAGGTGGGCAGCGATTTGTTCGGTCCCGCCACCGTCAAGAATTTTGAATCCCTGGGCATCGAAGCCAGTCACGTGCGGATCGCGGAGGGAATCTCCACCGGCGTCGCGCCGATTTTTGTCGACCCGACGGGACAGAATCGCATATTGGTCATTAAGGGTGCGAACGAAATGCTCACACCCCGGGACGTGGACGCGGCCGCGCCTATCCTCAGCAAGGTGGACACCATCCTGCTGCAATTTGAAATCCCCCTGGAGACCGTCTATTACACGATTCAATTTGCCAAGGCGAAGGGCATTCGCTGCATCGTGAATCCCGCCCCCGCCCAGATGCCCGATTTCAACGCGGTCGCAGCGGCGGATTACTTTGTTCCCAACGAGAGTGAGGCGGAGCTGCTTACGGGCATTCACGTCCACACTGTTGAGGAAGCCAGGAAATGCGTGGGGAGTCTGCTCGCGAAGGGGCTTTCGCGCGTGGTCATCACCCTCGGCGATCGAGGTTCGTTGCTGGCCACCAGCGCCAGGCAGGAAGTGATTCCCGCCTTCAAGGTTACTCCCATTGACACCACGGGCGCGGGCGACGCATTCATCGGCAGCTTTGCGGTTTTCCTGGCGGAAGGGTTTACGGATAAAGAGGCGCTCACACGGGCCAGCCTTTACGCAGGTCTTTCAACCACACGCGTAGGTACGCAGAAATCCTTTCCGAGCCGGGAGGAGTTTGACAAGGAATGGAAGGCGAGGGGGAACTCGTGACTTATAATTCCGGGCGTCAGGAACCTTACTTGATGAGTCGGCGTCTGCAATCCTCCAAAATATCCTTGGTCCGCGAGGCGCCGACGCGCGAGCAGCCCGCCGCGCGAAAAGCCAAAAGCTGATCAAGGTCGCGAATGCCGCCCGCCGCCTTCACCTGAACGCGCGCGGGTGAGTGGGCGCGCATCAACTTCACGTCCTCCAGAGTTGCGCCGGAGGTTCCAAAGCCCGTCGAGGTCTTCACCCAATCGGCACCGACCTCCGCACAAATTTC
>JASHTO010000564.1 GCA_030040515.1 Terriglobia bacterium | reverse complement strand
CGTGCATCCCGTCAAGCAAATCTTCCACTGCTTCGGCTGCGGGAAAGGCGGCGACGTCTTCAAGTTCGTGATGGAGATTGACAACCTGCCGTTCCCCGAAGCGCTGCGGCGCGTGGCTGAAAAAGTGGGCGTGCGCATTGAGGAGCGGGCAGGCGGCGAAACCTACGACTCCAGCACGAAGCTGCGTGTGGCGTTGCTGAAGCTGCACGAAGTCGCCGCGCGATTCTTCGCCTCGCAACTGGGAGCGACGGCGGAAGGGCGGCTGGCGCGCGCCTATCTTGCCGACCGCGGTTTGACGGACGCAGTCGTAGGCAGCTTCCGCTTCGGTTACGCGCCCGGCGACGGCCAAAGCCTGCTGAGGCAACTGGACGGTTCGGATTTCGACAAGGAGACGCTCGAAAAAAGCGGCCTGATCATTTTTGACGCCGAACACCAGCGCACCTACGACCGTTTCCGCCGTCGAATCATCTTTCCCATCTCGAACGACGCGGGAAAGGTGGTGGCGTTCGCGGGCCGGGCGCTGGGCGACGATCAGCCCAAATACCTCAACTCGCCCGAAACAGCGATTTACACCAAGAGCCGTCTGCTTTACCATCTGGACCGCGCGGCGCAGGCCATGCGCAAGCTTGACTATGCGATTTTGGTGGAAGGTTACATGGACTGCATCGCTGTGGCGACGAGCGGCATCGAAAACGTTGTGGCCTCCTGCGGCACCAGTTTGACGGAGGGGCAGATTCGGCTGCTCGGTCGCTACACTCGCCGCGTGGTGGTAAACTACGACCCGGACTCAGCCGGGCAGGCGGCCACGGAACGATCCCTGGGGCTGCTGCTGGAAGCGGGATTCGAGGCCAAGGTGCTCGCGCTGCCCGGCGGGCTGGACCCGGATTCGTTCGTCCGCAAGCAGGGAGCGGCGGCATACGGCGAATTGCTCAAGAGCGCGCCCTCCTATCTCGATTACCTGACGGAGCGCGCCGCAAAGCTGCATGATCAGCGCACTCCGGAGGGCAAAGTGGCTGCCGCCAACAGCGTTCTCCCTTATCTTGTCAAGGTGCCCAACCCGCTGCTGCGCGCGGAGCTGGCAGGGCGCCTGGCGGAACGCCTGCGGATGGATGAGCGGTTGCTGCGCGACGAGCTGCGGCGCGCCGCAGGAGAGAAACGAGCGGAAGTTCAGGTGCGCGAGGAGACGGCCTCCGCGCAGGCCAGCCACGCCATCAAGCAACTGCTGCGCATGTGCCTGACCAACGAAGAAATCGCCGAGGCGGTTTTGCCCGAACTGGTAGAAGGGGGTGCGGCGCACGGTCTTTTGGGAGAAGGGGTTTTCACACGCATGCTCGAGGCTCGCCGTCGCGGCGAACCATTTGAGGTGACCAACGCGGAACTCGAAATTTCCGAGGCAGAGAGGAAGCTGGCGTTGGAGGCGCTGTTTTGGGATGGCGATTCGCCCAAGCTGGAAGTCGCACGCGCACTGGTACGAAAACTCCAACTCGAAAGAGTAAGGACAGGTTTGGAGGATCTCAACCGCGAATATCAGTCGGCGGTCGCCGCAAACGATTGGGAGAAGGCACGGGTAATCGATCGCGCCAAGCGGAGACTTCAGTTTGAACGAATCAGTGCCGAAATAGAGAAATTGGTGCGAGAATACGATGAGGCTGTTTTGGCTGGCGACGAACCGAGGGCACGTGAACTTGGCCGCGTTAAGTCCAATTTGGACAAGGAGTTAGAGCGACTCGGCCGGCCCTAGAAAAAATCGGAACGCCGACAAACGAATTGTGTTATATTACATCTAAATTGAAGGGGCCGTGAAAGTATTGACGGCTTATGTCAAATTTTCTTCGGGTGTCCAGAGGCGACGCCACGACGGGGAGTGGTGTCTCGCCGTTTTCCTCTGATTGCCATTTCGGATTGTAGCCTGTGGGGAGGCCATTGCATTGGCGTTTGACGAAAAGTTCGACCAAGTAAACAAACTGATCAGTCTGGGGAAAGAAAAGGGTTACCTTCTCTATGATGAGGTCAACGACCTCCTGCCCTCCGACGTCCATTCGGCGGAAGACCTGAGCGACCTCCTCTCCATGTTTGACAGCGAAGGGATTGAAGTTGTCGATTCCCCGCGCGCCAAGTCTTCCGAAAGTATCTCTCTCGACAAAACGGACGAAGTCAAGAGTGAAGACGCGGGCGAGGACGTGGAACTCGACCTGACGCCGGGCGCGCTCGACAAAACCAACGACCCGGTGCGGATGTATTTGCGCGAAATGGGCACGGTGCCGCTGCTGACGCGCGAAGGCGAAGTGGAAATCGCCAAGCGCATCGAGCGGGGGCAGATGAAGGTTCTGAAGGCGCTTTCTCGTTCTCCCACGGTGATTCAGGCGCTTTTTGCGCTGGGCAGGCAGCTCAAGGCAGGCGAGAAGTCCATCAAGGAAGTTGTGGTGTTTGATGATGACGAGCTGACCGAAGACCGGGTGGCCCAGCGCCTGGAAGAAGTGGTGGGCACGATCGAGGGAATGGAGCGCCTCTACAAGCGCCTGGGGCAGTTGCGGGCCAAGCGCGACGCCATTCCCCGCAGCAAGCGGCCGCGCGATTATCGCCGCTACAGTTGGACGGCGGCCGAGCACCGCATCATGATTTCGCAACTGCTGCGCTCCATCCAATTCACCCACACGCAGA
>JASHTO010000563.1 GCA_030040515.1 Terriglobia bacterium | reverse complement strand
TTTCCGGACACCTGGGGCGCAAACGAGGACCTGCGGATTTCCCTGCCCGACGGCGTTATTTCCCACACCAATCGCCTGGGCGGAAGCGAGCGCCGCATGGATCGCCGGTACCACGTGGAGTTGCCGGTGCGCGTGACGTGGCGCGATTCCAGCGGCAAGTCCCGCGAGGCCGATGGGCTGGCCAAAGACATTTCCCGCTCGGGAATTTATTTCTTCGTCCCCTCCGCAATCAGCGGTGATGAGTCCGTGCAGGTGGAGTTGGTCCTTCCCGATGAGATCACCCATCGCGGCGACATGCGAATCAACCTGCTGGCCAAGCCGGTGAGGCAGGAAAGGGTGGTGAACACTCTGCGCGAGCCGGGCTCAGGCATGGCCGTCGCCGCGGCCCTCGACGAGGCCAGCGAAGAGCCGCCGATTGCCAAAACCGCGCCGGCGCGCGTGCGCACCACTACCAAATCGCACCGCCGCTGAGCGGGCAAACCTCCCCCGCTCGCGCTCCCAATCCCCAAACCAACACTTAAAATGCAGAAATTATCGCGAGCGTGGGAAAAAGGCGACGAGCTTGTCGTAGGTGGCGAGAAGGTCTTCCGGCTGCACGCGCGTTTCCCCCACCACGGTCATGAAATTTGAATCACCGGTCCAGCGCGGCAGCAGGTGGAGGTGCAGGTGGTCCGCCACACCCGCTCCGGCACAACGGCCCAGATTCATTCCCAGGTTATATCCCTCGGGGTTATAGCATTTCTGTAAAGCCTTTTGAAGGCGCTGCGCGAGGGTCATCATCTCCGCCAGGGTTTCGGGAGTGACCTGGTCAAGGTTCGCCACGTGGGCATTGGGTGTAACCAGCAGGTGGCCGGTGGTGTAAGGGTAGAGATTCAGCAGGATGAAGTTATTCCGCCCGCGAAACAGCACCAGGTGCTCGCGGTCACGCGTGGGGTCCATCGCCAGCTTTTGGCAGAACGGGCATCCCTCACCCTTCCCTGCCTGGCTGACGTATCGATATCTCCAGGGGCTCCACAAATAATCCATAATTTCCGAATGCCCCGAGAAAGGGGACACGAGCGCTTAAGATGTCGCCGGGTTCGGGGCCGCAGGCGGGACTGCCGGTGGAACCGAAGTGCTCTCCGTGGTCGGGTGTGTATTCACCAGGTCTTTCAGCTCTTTGCTGGGCTTGAAATAGGGAATTTTCTTCGCCGGCACATCCACGCGGGCCCCCGTCTTGGGATTTCGCCCGATGCGTGGCTTGCGCTGGCGCGTGCGGAAGCTTCCAAAGCCGCGAATCTCAATCTTGTCTCCGGCTTTGAGCGACTTCACGATGCTGTCAAAAATGGTTTCAACAATGATCTCGGAGTCTTTGCGGCTCATTTCCACAACCCGCGAAACGTCCTCGATCAATTCTGCTTTCGTCATAGTGGTCTCCTGCTGTGCGGATTCCTGGGCTTCTGCTCTGCTGATGATAGGACCGCCGCGGGGTAATGGCAATGGTCTTTCACGCCATGCCGCGATCCTGGCTGGCTGCCCGCTCCCCTCCTGCGGACTGTCCCGGACTCGTTCACCGCTCAGGCCGTCTTTTAAGGGGTGATTCCGGCGGAGGAAAGCGCCTGCGCCATGGTTGACGGCCGCTCGGGTTCCTTGGCTTTCTGAACCACCGGCTCGGGACGCGGTGCCGGCGCGGCTTCCTTCGTACTCAAGCCAATTTTGTGGTCCCCGGGGTTCAAGCGAATGATGCGGAATTCGCGCTCGCTCCCCACTTCCAGTTTAGCATTCCCGCCCCCGTGGGTGTTTTCAATTTCCGAGGCGTGGCACAGGCCTTCCACGCCCTCCTCGAGCTCCACAAACACCCCGAAAGAAACCTGGCGGGAAACCTTGCCGTGAACCATGTCGCCCACGTGTATCTTCGCAAAGAAACTCTGCCAGGGGTCTTCTTCGAGTTGCTTCAGCCCGAGGGCCAGGCGGCGATTCGTGGGGTCAAGGGCGAGCACAACGGCATCCACCTTCTGCCCCTTCTTTAGCACCTCGGAGGGATGCTTGATGTTGCGATTCCAGGAGATGTTGGTGAGATGAATCAATCCATCCACACCGTCTTCAATTTCCACAAAAGCGCCGAAATCCGTCAGATTCCGCACCCGGCCCTGCACGCGCGCGCCGACAGAATATTTTTCGCTGACCGTCGTCCACGGGTCCGGCAAGCTCGCCTTCAAGCTCAGCGAAATCCGCCGCTTGTTCATATCGACTTCCAGAACGCCCACATCCACGCGGTCGCCGACCTTGAGAACTTTCGAGGGATGGCGCAGGCGCTTGCTCCAGCTCATTTCGGAAATGTGCACCAGCCCTTCGACGCCGGGCTCAAGTTCGACGAAGGCGCCGTAATCGGTCAAGCTCACCACGCGGCCGGTCACGCGGTCGCCGGCATGGTACGTCCTCGGCACCATTTCCCAGGGGTCGGGAGCAAGCTGCTTCAGGCCCAGCGAAACCCGCCCTTTTTCGGCATCGTGCTTAAGAACCTTGACGCGAATTTCCTGGCCCACCTGCACGACTTCCG
>JASHTO010000562.1 GCA_030040515.1 Terriglobia bacterium | reverse complement strand
GCGAATGCCTGCTGAACGGCTGGGACGATATCGGCCTGACAATGCGCGTCGCCAGCCGCATCGACGATTACGAAAAATCCCATCACCCCACGGCAAAGCAGTTCGGGCCGGTTGACGCCCTGCCCGTGGCCCGCAGGTAATTGTAGCGGCGGCCCCCCGCCTGGGCGGGACCGCCGTGCGACCCGTCGCCTGAAGGCTTTGGGCCGCAGGGCGACGCTCATAGAGCCCCGCTACAGCGAACGACGGCCTCAGCCTGCGTTTAATCTCTCAGCGTATAAGGTTACATCAATTTCCGTAAGCACCTCCACCGGTTCCGAATTGAGCAAAGTGGGTTGGTATCGCCAGGTTTTCACGGCGTCGAGCACCGCCTGATTGAGCAGCGGGTGCCCGCTCAGGGCTTTCAGATTTCGGATCGTTCCATCCTGCCCGATGATGGCTTGCAGGACCACTGTCCCTTGAACGTGCGCCATTCTGGCGAGCGCGGGATATTCCGGACGGGGCTGATAAATAGCACGGGAGGCGATAACGTATCCGTCGACGCGATAAAGCTCCTTCCTTGCGGCAGCGTGAACCACGGGCGGAGGTGGCGGCGTGGAGGTTTCCCAGGGCGCGCCGAAGGGAAGATTGCCGTCGCCCGACCCGGGCCCGCCGATACCCTCCGGCACGTAGGGTCCCACCGGCCCGGAATCGATCTGCGGCGGTTCAGGCGGTTCGACACACTGCGATGGCAGGCGCAACGACAGCCTTGCTATAATGCCGCGAACATGGCAGACAACAACCGCAATCGCGTTCTGGAATCGGTCTCGGACACAGCTTTGCTCGTGGCGCATCATCGCGCCATGGAATCGGCGCGGCCCGATGCCTTGTTTCATGACCCTTACGCTCAGCGCCTGGCCGGCGAGCGCGGTGAGGAAATCGCGCGGCGGCTGAGGTGGGGCAAGCGCATGGCGTGGAGCACCATCACGCGCACGGTTTTGATCGATGAGGTCGTAACAAGGCTGGTCGCGGAGGGCGTGGATACGGTGCTGAACCTGGCCGCCGGGCTCGATTCGCGGCCTTACCGCCTGCCACTCCCGCCCTCGCTGCGCTGGGTGGAGATGGATTTGCCCGCCATGACCTCGGCGAAAACCGAATTGATGAAGGATGAAAAACCGTGCTGCCAGCTCGAGCGCGTCAGCGCGGACCTGGCCAGCCCGGCCGAGCGCGCGCGAGCGCTGGCCGACCAGTCGGTCAAAATGCGCAAGGCGCTGGTGATTAGCGAGGGCCTGCTGATCTACCTGAACGATGCCATTGTGGGTGAATTGGCGCGCGCCCTGCACGAAACGCCGCCCATCCAATTCTGGCTGTGCGACATCGCGACTCCGCTGATCGTGAAGCGCATGCAGAGGTGGTGGGGCAAGCACATGAAGGCCGCCAACACTCAAATGCAGTTCGCCCCGCCCAATGGAACAAAGTTTTTTGAGCCCATCGGCTGGCGCGAAAGGGAATTTCATGTGTTGTTCGATAACTCCATTCGCATCGACCGCCCCATGCCTCTCGCCTGGATCTACAATGTGCAGCTCAAGCTCTTTCCGAAGTACACCCAGAAGCAAGCGGTGAAATGGCGTGCGGGCGTGGCGCTGCTGGAGCGAATCTAACCCGCCTTGAGCCGTGTCCGTCGGAAATGCTAAGCTCTTTCCATGGCCAGCCCTGGTCGTCCTGAACCGCCAACCCTTGCGGCGGTCGAGCGTTACCGTGCGCTGCTTCAGGTATCGGAATCCATCGCCTCGCACCGTGACGTTTCCGACTTGTTTCGTTCGCTTGCGGAGTTGCTTCATCGTTTGGTCTCGTTTGACTTCATCTGCCTATCCTTTCCCGATCCGGTGCGAGGCGTTGTAAAGGTGCAAATTCTGGAAGGCTTGCTCACTACCCGCATCCGGCCAGGCGTGGAAATACCGATGGCTGAGAACGTTCGCCAGTTGGTTTGGGAAAATCAGCAACCGCTGGTGATCTCCAACCTCGAGGATGACACCCGCTTCCCGATCGCCACAGACTTGCTCAAGCAGGACGGGGTGAAATCCCTCTGCGTGCTGCCACTGACCACTGCCCACCGGCGGGTGGGTGCAATGGCGCTCGGGTCGGTGGAAGCCAGCGCCTACGATGCGGCTGACCTTGAGTTTCTCCGGCAGGTGGCGGCGCAAGTGGCCGTAGCGGTGGATAACGCGCTGAATTCGCAGAGCGCGCAAATCTACCAGCAGGAGTTAACGCGCGAACGCGACCGCCTGCGCCTGCTTTTGGAAGTTAACAACGCGCTGGTCTCCACGCTCGACCTTCACCAGTTGTTGCGGGCCATTTCCGCCTGCCTGCGGCGCGTGATGAATCACGATTACGCCAGCCTGGCACTCTACGAGCCCGCCGCGCAGCAGCTTCGCCTGCATGCACTCGATTTTCCCCAGGGCAAGGGCCTGCTTCAGGAAGAGATGGCGTTCCCCATTGAAGGTACGCCTTCCGGCCAGGTGATTGTCACGCGCCAGCCGCTGATCGTCACCGGCGACGACCTCGACCGCTACAAGGCGACCGTCAGCCAACTGTTCATTGCCGAGGGCCTGCGCTCCGGCTGCATCGTTCCGCTCGTCACCGCCAATCGCACAATCGGCACTATGAGTCTTTCCAGCCTCCGACCCGGCGCTTTTACCCAGGAGGACGCCGACCTGTTAATGCGCGTGGCCAATCAGGTGGCCATCGCCATCGAGAACGCGCTCGCCTATCGCGAAATCGCCGACCTCAAGAACCAACTGGCCGACGAAAAACTCTATCTCGAGGAGGAAATCCGCACCGAATACACGTTTGAGGAAATTGTGGGCGAAAGCGTCGCGCTCAAACGCGTGCTGAGCCAGGTGGAAACTGTGGCGCCCACCGATTCCAGCGTGCTGGTGCTCGGCGAAACCGGCACGGGCAAGGAAGTGATCGCGCGCGCCATCCATGACCTGAGCCCACGCCGAAACCGCACCTTCGTGAAAGTGAATTGCGCCGCCATTCCCACAGGGCTTCTCGAAAGCGAGCTCTTCGGCCACGAAAAGGGCGCTTTCACAGGAGCCATCGCGCAAAAGGTCGGCCGCTTCGAGCTTGCCCACCGCGGTACGCTCTTTCTCGATGAAGTGGGCGACATTCCGCTGGAACTTCAGCCCAAGCTGCTACGGGTTCTTCAGGAAAAGGAGTTCGAGCGCCTGGGGAGCACCCGCACTCAGCGCGTGGATGTGCGCGTGGTCGCCGCCACCAATCGCGACCTTACGCAGATGGTGGAGGACCGCCTCTTCCGCAGCGACCTCTATTACCGCCTGAACGTTTTCCCCATCGTCGTTCCGCCGCTGCGCGACCGCGCCGAGGATATTCCCCTGCTGGTTCGTTATTTCGCCCAGAAGCACGCGCGCCGCATGGATC
>JASHTO010000561.1 GCA_030040515.1 Terriglobia bacterium | reverse complement strand
GGCTTGGGGAGTTCGTGCAGCATGTAGATTTCGACGCCCTCAACCCGCCGTGTCAGCGTCGGCGGAAGCCCCAGCGATTCCGGATCGACATTCCCCCGCACCGCGTGCGTGGGAGCAATCGCGCCGAGCTCGTCAAGCACAGTTGCCGTCCCCACGTCACCGGCATGGAGAATCTCGTCTGCGCCGTGCAAAAGTTCCGGGAGTTGCGGGTCAAGGTATCCGTGAGTGTCGGATATGACAGCAATTTTCATCGGGGAATGAACTCAGTTGACAAAGGCGAAAGGCACCCGTAAGACCTCGAGCGGACGCAGAAGCTTCAAGTTTCAAACTGCAAAGCTTCGGTTAATTCTGGCCGGTGGATTGTGGCCCTTGGCTCATGTCGCCCTTTTCATCCAAAACGATCTTCCTGGCCAGATCTTCGCAAAGCGGGCAGGTGGGGTGGTTCGTGCGGCAGACCGCGATGCTGGCGTTACAACCGCAAGGGCAGGGCTCCATGTTCAAGCGATAGAGGGTATGATTCCGCTGCGCCTTGGAGAGTGAGCCCAAATCGAGGGCCGGAATTTCAGTTATGTCGGAAGGGACAAAGTCGGGAGAATTGAGTGGGCACCCGGCGGGCACAGGCTTGAGGGGAGCAGGTGTAAACCTCGACCTGTTGGGAGCCATGGCCCACACGAGTATTGCCAGCAAGATCAGGCTCAACGCCACCATGCCGGCGGAGCCTCGGGGTTTACCTTCGTGAGCATTGGCCGGCGAAGTGCTACTCGAATTGGATTCTTCGGAAGACATCGGGTTCCACCGGTTTCAGCGGCACATTGTGGGGAACGATTTTTATGGTTACGCTCAGCGGTACACTGGCCGGAGGAAGGCAGGCGTGATCGTTGCAGGCTTGGTAAGCGAACTTGGCCTTCAACGTGTATGTGCCCGGCGCCACCGCCTTGGTGGTTTGGAGGATGGCGCCCACCGCCACGTCACCTTCATAGACGGAAAGCGGCCTGTCCGAAAAGGCGAATTTCTGAGGCACCCCCTTGGGGTAAACCCAGCTCTTCACCGTGAACTGATCGCTGGCTTCCACCTTGACCGCGGTAGGGATCAAGTAATCCAGCGAGGGCTTGTGAGCGTTGATGTGATAGCCTGCCGCCACCTGCGCCAAAACGACGAGTTTCACGGATGAATCGGCGTGCGCCGCATCGGTGGAAATCACCGCCCGGGCCTGCACCACGGAATTGTTCATTTGACCTAAGGCCAGCCCTGCCGCTAGCAAATTCCATACGCATGCCCACAGAATCATCCGCATGTGCCGTTATATCCATCCCCTCGAAGTTCAGTTTTGCAGCCGAATTATTTCGCCGTGGCGTTCGGAGCCTTCACTTTCAGCATGGCATCCAATTCGTCCTGCGCAAGCTTTCGGCTGGTGCCGCAACTGTGATCCACGCGGCGGCACTCGAGTAGATTGCGATTGCAGCCGCAGTTACACTGTTTCCCGCTCAGAATTTTCTTGTAAGCTTCCTTCTGCTCGGCGGTCAGCTTGGTGAGGTCGATGCCGGGTACTTCCGAATCGATCGTGGCGGGGTTGCCCAGCTCAACTTTTTCATCGGGAAAAAGCTGGCCTGCCTGTTGAAAGTCCTTGGGTTCGTCCGCCTCATTGGCGGTCAGCAGTTCCTTGATTTCCGTCTCAAAAACCGCGGGATCGTACGCGCCAACGTGCTTGGCGTAAATGCGGCTATCGCGCCCAATCACAAAGGTAGTGGGATAACCCTGGGTCACACCGTAAAGTTCCGCCAGGCGATCGTTTCCGAGGGCCACAGGATAATTCATCTGGTGGTCCTTGTAGTAATCCACTACAGGATCCGAACTATCGTCCATGGAAATTCCGATCATGGTAAATCCCTGTGCAGCGTAGCGCTTTTGCAGGTCAATAAAGCCGGGAATCTCGAGCTGGCAGGGGCCGCACCAAGTCGCCCAGAAGTCGAGCACCACCACCTTCCCGTGGTAGTCACTCAAAGCGAGCGGCTTGCCGGTGATATCCGTCAGCGAGAACGCCGGTGCCATCGGATGGTCCGTGCCGCTTTTCGATTGCGCCTTCACGGCGGGCGCAATCCAAAATCGGTTGATGTAATAAAGGCCCGCCACCACGACAAGGGCCAGCAGAGCGCCGGCCGCGAGCTTGGCTTGCTTGGATGCCGGGGACGGAGGCGGTGGCGAAACCTCCGGCGGATTTGGCGTCGCGGGTGAACTCTCGATCGGTGTTGGTTCTTCCACAGTTCAAACCTCAAAGTGATTTCGCGCCACGGCCCGGCTGATTTAGCGTAGCGGCGCAGCAGCCGCCCGAGCACGGCGTGACCGGGTTCAGCGCGCCGCCGCGCCTACATGGGATCCGCTTCGCTCGCTTTGATTCTTCGGACTTGTGTGCAATTTCCCATATCCACGAACCCAACGCCAGATGAAAACCGCGGCGATCCCTGCCAGCGCCAGAACCGCGATGAACTGCGACGTGGAGAGAAGGTGATTGAACACGAATCCCCGGTCTGGGTCGCCGCGCAGGAACTCCAGAAAAAATCGTGCCACGGCGTAAAGCCCCACGTAACCCAGGAAGACATTCCCGTCCCGCGCCTTCCTGGGAAACCACCACAACAAAAAGCCAAAAATCACGAAGGTGGCAAAGGATTCGTAAAGCTGCGCGGGGTGCAGGCGTAGCCCCAGAGGGACTCCCGTAACCTCATGGGCAAACTTGCTGGTAAAGACCACTCCCCACGGCATCGTCGTGGGTTTGCCGTAATCGCATCCGGCGCTGAAGCATCCGAGGCGCCCCACGCTCTGGCCCAGCGCCACGCCGGGCGCCAGCACATCCGCCAGCTTCCAGAATGAAATCTTCTGCACGCGCACATACCACACGGTGAAGAAGAGTGCCGCAATGAAGCCGCCATAGAAAACTCCGCCCGCCAGGAAGGTTGAAAGGCTGAAGATCTCCCCAAGATGATCGCGGTAGTAACTCCACTCCGTCAGCACCATCAAGACTTTTGCGCCCACCAGCGCCACCAGGATAAGCCAGGTGCAAAAGTCCAAAATCAGCGAGGAGTCCAGGCCCACTCGACGTCCCAGGCGCATGGCGATGAAAATCCCGCCCAGAATGGCCGTCACCAGCAGCACGCCGTAAGTGGGAAGGTGGAACCAACGGAAATTGATTAAAATTGGATGCATATCCAGCCTTACATGCCGGCCGAACGCAGTTCTAACTTACAACGAAAACCGGTTCAAGAAAGTAAAATAGCCGGAAATGATCGTCAATTTATTAATTGCCATGAGCGTGCCCAGCGCAATCAACAGAACTCCCGACGCCACTTCCACCACCTGCAAGTGTCTCCGGAAGCCTTTATAGAACTTCAAGAAGCTGCTCAGGCCCACGCTGGTGATCAGAAATGGAATTGCCAGGCCGGCAGAATAGATGGCGAGCAGGAACATCCCCTGAAATACCGTCTGGCGCTGCGCGGCAAGGGTCAGGATCGCCGCTAGAATGGGGCCGATGCAGGGGGTCCACCCGAAGGCAAACGCGAATCCCATCAGAAAAGCACCGCCCAGGCCGCGCTTTGGCGCGCCCGTATCCAGCCGCGCCTCGCGATACAGGAAGGGGATCTTCACCAGGCCGGTCAAGTGCAATCCAAAAACAATCACCACAACGCCGGCAATGATGTTGAAGATCATCCGCCGCGCCAGCAGGAATTTTCCCACCCAAGTCGCCGATGCGCCCAGAATCACGAAAACCAGGGTGAATCCCACCACGAAGGCCAGGGAGTTTCGCAAAACTCGTCTTAAGAGTTCTGCGCCCGCACTATCCTTCAGCTCTTCGATCGACGCCCCGGAGAGCATGGAGACATAGCCGGGCACGAGGGGAAGCACACAAGGCGACAGAAAAGAAACGATGCCTGCCACCAGCGCGATGGGGATGCTCAACTCGTGCGTCATTGCTCGATGGAACTCCTCACTTTATTAGACGCAGCAGACTCTATTCGGGTGACTTGCAGGAACCTGACAAGCGGCCCCTTGTACACGCTCCCATGCCCAGTGTACCATAGCGCCGTATTCGCCGATTGCCGATCGAGGGGGCGGTTTGCTGCGCGCCATCATTTTCGATTTTGACGGCATCATCGTTGACACCGAACCCGTCATTTTGAAATTGACACAGGAAATGGCCGCGCTTGAGGGCTGGTCGGTCAGCGCGGATGAATATTACCGCGACTACCTTGCCCTGGACGACCGAGGCATCGTGGAGCACCTTTACACGAGCCACGGGAGGCCCGTGGATATCGCCCGGCGCGACGAATTGGTGGCCTGGAAGGGCGAGCGCTATCAGCAAATCATTCGCGACGGAATGCCGCCGATGCCTGGTGCGGTAGAGTTTGTCACGGAAGTGGCCCGGCATTATCCCCTGGCGATCGCCAGCGGCAGCCTGTTTGCGGAAATCCACCATCTGCTCCGCCAACTGGGTTTGCGGGAGAAATTCTCCGTCTTGGCCACGGCGGACGATTGCCAGCGCTCCAAGCCCGACCCCGAGGTTTATCTCCAGGCCCTCGAGCGCCTGCGGATGCTGCCGAATTTGCGCGCCCAGCCGCTCCAGGCGACCGAATGCCTGGCGATTGAGGACGCGCCCCTGGGAGTTGTCGCCGCGCAGGCCGCGGGCCTGAAGTGCCTGGCGCTCTCCCACAGCCGGCCCGCCGCGGAACTTCAGCACGCGGACGTTGTCGCCGCCCAATTCGCCGAGGTGAGCCTGCGTGAGATTCGCGACATGTTTCGCTAATGCCTTTTCGCTCTCCCCTACTGATCTTGCAAAATATAATGACCACCGCTGTTGTAGTGGCGGTCTACGACCGCTGGATTTTCGACGCTCATCGAGCGCCGCTACAAGGGAGATCGGTCACAATATTTTGTCATCCTCAATAAGTGCAAGAAATCGCCGGCCGCTCGTTCTCTATTTTGAAAAGTGCAGCGTCTTGACCTGAGGATGTCAATAGTGTTTGGAGTGAGTTGCGCGCCCCGGCACGTGCGAAATCGAATTGGAAAGGCTAATCATGCGAAAAACATCATGCGTGGCACCCCTCATCGCAGCGATCCTTGTATCCACGTGGGCCGCATTGGCTCGCGCCCAGTCCACGGTTACATCCACGTCGAAGGACCAGAAGGAGCTGGCCGTCACGGTGTACAACTCCAACATCGCCCTGGTGCGTGACGTGCGCCACATCCACTTGCCGGAGGGCACCATCGACTTGCGTTATATGGACATCGCCGCGCAGGTGAACCCGGCGACCGTGCACATGGTTTCGCTGACTGCTCCCAAGGAACTGAACGTCCTTGAGCAGGATTACGAGTACGACCTGCTGAGCCCCGAAAAATTGCTGCAAAAATATGTGGGGAAGGAACTGACCCTGGTCCGGGTCATTAGCGAAAACAATTCCACCAAGGAAGTCCCCGTAAAGGCCTTGCTGCTGGCCGATAACGAGGGTCCGGTTTGGAAAGTGGGAGACGAAATTATCACCGGCATGGGCGCGGACCGCTACGTCTTTCCCGACCTGCCGGAGAATCTCTACAGCAAACCCACGCTCGTGTGGCTGCTCGACAATCGCCGGGCCGGCGAGCAGACCGTGGAGGCCTCCTACCTGACCAACCAGATGAATTGGAACGCCGATTACGTTCTCACCGTGCACTCCGACCAGAAGTCCGCGGACTTGAACGGTTGGGTGACCGTGGTGAATCAGAGCGGCGCATCGTTCAACAACGCGCAACTGCAATTGGTGGCGGGGCAATTGAACCGCGTGACGCCTCCGGCGCCCCGGCCACAACAATTCGCGATGAAGGCACTTGCCGCGGCCCCCCCGCCGCAGTTCGAGCAGGAGGCGCTTTCCGAATATCACCTTTACACGCTCGAGCGCCGCACCAACATTCAAAATAACGAGACCAAACAGATCAGCCTGCTGGATGCGGCCGGAGCCGCCATCGAGAAGGTTTTTGAGGTCGACGGACAGTCGTATTACTTCCTTAGTGCCCAGAGTCCGGGCGAGCCGGTAAAGGAGCCGGTGAAGGTCTTCATCAAGTTCAAAAATGCGGAAGCGAACTCGCTGGGGATTCCTCTGCCCGAGGGAACCGTGCGCGTCTACCAGGGGGATTCCAAGGGCCGCGTGCAATTCATCGGCGAGGACCGCATTGACCACACCCCCAAGGATGAGACCGTGAGCCTGCACATCGGCAATGCCTTTGATGTGGTGGCGGAGCGCAAGCAGACCGATTACCAGCGCCTGGGCTCGCACAACGTGGAGGTGGAGTACGAAATTTCGCTGCGCAACCACAAACCCGAACCCATTACGGTGCTGGTGAACGAACCCATTGGTGGCGAATGGACGATGCTCAGCTCGACGTTCAAATACGAAAAGACGGCAGCCTTTGCCGCGCAGTTCACCGTGCCGGTGGCGGCCAACAGCGAAGCGGTGCTGAAGTATCGCGTGCGAATTCACTCGTAGAATATTTTGATGATTTTTATGGCAACTCCTGCCCACTCGAACGTCGAGGAAGTTTCCATCCGGCCTGCCGGCTTTGCGGACGCCCCGGCATTTGCGAACCTGGCCACTCAACTGGGTTACGCCTCCACGGCGGCCGAGGTTGAAAAGCGTCTGGCGGCGGTTCTGGATGACCCCAAGCACCTTGTGCTGGCCGCCGTTTCGGCAAGCCGCGTGGTGGGCTGGGCGCACGCCTACGTGTGCTGCCTGGTGGAGCGAGACACTTTTGCGGAACTGGGAGGTTTGGTGGTGGATGAAGCTGTTCGCGGGCGAGGCGTGGGAGGCAAACTACTCGCCGGAGTCGAAGACTGGGCGCGCCTAAAAGGTTGCGGGGTCGTCTCCGTGCGCTCCAATGTGATTCGCCAGCAGACGCACAAATTCTACGCAGCGCACGGATACCAACTGGTCAAAACCCAGCATTCCTTTCGCAAGCCCCTGTAGCTCGTCCGGGGATTTGGACTGATTCTACAAGAATTTACACAATTAACATGCAGTCGCCGTAACTATAAAATCGGTAGCGCGACTCCACCGCGTGGCGGTAGGCGCTCAGCACAAAATCTTTGCCTGCAAAGGCCGAGACCAGCATCAGGAGAGTGGATTGCGGAAGATGAAAGTTTGTTAACAGTCCGCTGACCACCTGAAACTGGAATCCCGGAGTAATAAACAGGCGCGTTTCGCCGCGGCAGGGCGCAATTACTCCATCATGCTCGTGCGCCACGCTCTCCAGCGTGCGAACCGTGGTTGTTCCCACGGCAATCACTCGCCGCCGCTCGCGGATTGCGCGGTTGAGCGCCGAGACCGCGGTCTCCGAAACCTCGTAGCGCTCGGATTCCATTTGATGGTCCTCAATCCGCTTCACGCGCACGGGCTGAAACGTTCCGAGGCCGACGTGCAGAGTGATTTCGCAGGTTTCAACGCCGCGCATCTTAAGCTCGCTGAAAACGCGGTCGGTAAAGTGCAGACCCGCAGTGGGCGCGGCGACGGCTCCGCGCACTTTGGCGTAGACGGTTTGATAGGTGTTGCGGTCGCCGGGTTCGTCGCCGCGGCGGATATAAGGCGGCAGGGGTACGTGGCCCAGGCGGTCCAGGGCTTCTTCAATCGTCCCCGTGCGCGCGCGCAGCCGCACCTGCCGTAAACCGAAATCACCGCGCCCCAGGATCTCCGCTTCCAGCTCGCCTTCGCCAAACACCAGAACTTCCCCGGTCCGGACTTTGCGGCCCGGGTGCACCAATCCCTGCCAAACGTCTCCGCTCACCTGACGCGTGAGCATCAGCTCGCTCTCGCCGCTCAGGAATCCACGCCGCGCCGGATTATTTTTTCCCACGCGCTGCGAAGTAATTCCCCGGCGCCGGCCCAGCAGGCGGGCGGGGAAAACCTTGGTGTTGTTGAAAACCAGAAGGTCCGCGGGCTCGAGAAGCTGCGGCAGATCGCGAAACGTCCGGTCGTCCCATTGCTTTGCTTCGCGGCGGAGCACCATCAGGCGCGAGGCGTCACGCTTCTCCAGCGGCCGCTGGGCGATGAGGTCGGCGGGAATCCTATAGTCAAATTCTTCCAGCAGCATGGAATCGCAATTATGAATTATGAATTCTGAATTATGAATGTGATTCTGTCGTTGCCCAAGGGTGCCGGCGGGTGTCTACTCTGCTGCTGCACCTGACACGCTTCCTACTCGCTACTTACCATGCGCCACTAACCACAAGCCACTGGCCACTGCTCTCATGTGCTAGAGTTAAGAAATGATCGCGCCCAGCGTCACCATTACTTCACGCGGCGTCGAGCGGCTTGCTTCCGGGCATGTTTGGATTTACCGGTCCGACGTGGCTTCCTCGGCGGGGGCTGAACCGGGCGTGGTGCGCATGATCGATTCGAAGAACTGCTTTTGCGGTCAGGCGCTTTACAGCGCGCAATCGCAAATCGCCCTGCGCTTCCTTGCCCGTGAAACGCGGCCCCTCGACGCCGCATTTTTCGCCGAACGGATTCGCGCCGCCGCCCGATTTCGCCGGCAAGTCGCGGCGGGTGCGCAGGCATACCGCCTGGTGGCCGCCGAGGGCGATCTACTTCCTTCCCTCATTGTTGACCGCTACGGCGATTGCCTGGTCATTCAGACCCTCAGCCAGGGTATGGACCGGCTGAAGTCCACGGTCGTCGAGGTTCTGCAAAAGGAATTCACGCCGCGCGCGATTCTCGAACGCAATGACGCCGCGGTGCGCGCGCTCGAGGGTCTTCCGGAGCAAACCGGCGTCCTCGCGGGCGAAGATGTCACCGAAGTGGTGGCGGAAGAAAACGGCGTGAAGATGTGCTTCGACCTGCGAAGCGGGCAGAAGACCGGCGGATTTCTCGACCAGCGCGAAAACCGCGCCGCGGCCGCGAATTACGCGCGCGGACGGGCACTCGATTGCTTTACCTACACGGGCGGATTTGCGCTCACGCTCGCGCCGCATTGCGATTCGGTGCTGGGCATCGATTCTTCCGCTGAGGCGCTGAAGCAGGCGAAGCGCAGCCAGGAGTTGAATGGTTTTACCAACCTGGAATGGAAGGAAGCCAATTGCTTCGACTTCCTCAAGGCTGCCGACCAGGAGAAGCAGCGCTTTGACATGGTGGTGATCGACCCGCCGGCCTTCGCGCGCCAGAAATCCAGCCATGACTCGGCCCTGCGCGGCTACAAAGAACTGAACTTGCGCGCGCTGAAGATCCTGAATCCTGGCGGTTACCTGGTCACCTGCTCGTGCTCGTATCATGTCAGCGAGGCCGACCTGCTGGAAGTAGTCGCGGAAGCGGCGCTTGACGCGCATCGCATCGTCTCGGTGGTGGAGCGTCGCACGCAGTCGCGCGATCATCCCATTCTACTCACCGTTCCCGAAACGCATTACTTGAAGTGCTTAATCCTGCGGGTTTTCTAGTGCAGACCAGGGCTTCAATAACATGTTGTGTTGGGTGAGGAAGAGTGGAATCTTTTCTTTCGGTCACATCAGGGGGGCTTTCCAGCGATGTGCTTTCTGCCCAAATATCTGGGAACGATCGGAACTAGCGATAGATTTCTTTGCGATGTCCGACCCGGAGAACCAGCACCACCAGCCGGTCGTCTTCGATCTTGCAGATCAGCCGGTAATCCCCAACACGGTATTTCCAGAACTCTCCCAAACGCGAGCCGTGCAGGGCTTTCCCAATGCTGCGCGGGTCGTCGAGCTTCGCGATTCGGTCATGAAGAAATTCCAGGATGCGCCTGGCGTGTTGCCGGTCGAGTTTGCTCAGGGCGCGGTCGGCCCCTTCGGACAACTCAACGTTCCACGCCATAGCGCTTCATCGCTTTGTAGAGTGGGATGGTTCGCTCTTCGCCTGCGCGGATTCGTTCCAGCGCAGCCTCGGCCAGATACAAATTTTCCATATCTTCCAGGTGCTCCTGGAGGGCCTCACGAACGTAGAAGGTCTTCGTGCGTCCAGTTCGCCGGGCCAGCCGTGCTAGACGCTTTTCAATGGACGGCGAAAGTCGAATCGCCAACATAATCACCTCGCTATACAAGTATATCATCAACGAGCGTGGGGAAAATGCCGCACTCGAAGCAAGCTTCAAATATGGTACGATCCGAAGTCATGGCGACAGCGCGCAGGAACACCGCGATGGCCGGACTTCTGCTGCTCCTTCTAGCAGTGCCAGGGCATGGGCAGGCGACCTCCTCTGATCTCAAGTTGCTCATTTCGCTCCAAAAACCCTTCGAAGCGGAACCGGAGGCAGCGCGAATTTATCTTCAAATCCACAATTCTTCGTTGCAACCGATTTGGCTCTATCGCCGCGCGCGCGGACCGCATCCTGCTGAAAAGATCGTCAGTGAGGAAAATCAGCCCACCGAAACCACAGGCGGATCGACCGTGCAAGTCCACCTTCGCCTCGCTGATGCGCGGGTTGTATCGTCGATCGTTTCCCCGGCAGAGGGCAAGGTGCTGGAATACGTGCTGATGCCCAAGCCGCGCCTGGTGAAGGTCGAGCCAGGCTCAGACTACAAGGAGACGTCGATCGTTCGCCTGCAGCCCGCCCAGGCGGACGGGGATAAGCCGATTTGGGGGATCTACCAGTTGACGGTGGATTACTCCGCGGCCTATTCCAACGCGGATGATTTCGAGCGCACCCTCGGCGTGAATCTCTGGGAGGGCAAGTTGACGAGCAACACGATCCCCGTGGATTTGCGCCCGCCTCTGCCCGATTCCACGGGCGTCTTGACCGGCACGGCCTTGAACAAAGACCTTCAACCTCGCGCCGGTATGCGGGTATCCTTGCAGGACGAGCAGGGGCTGCTGATCGATCAGGTAACGACCGGAGGCGACGGAAAGTTCTCCTTCCCGCACCTGCCCCCGGCGCTCTACTGGGTAACCGGCCGGCAGGAAGGCGCCACCGAAGACACGGTGACCTATCGTCACCAGAACCTGACCCGCGACGCTCCCAGCGGCGACGTGCAATTGGTTTTCTATCCCGAGGAAATTACCGATGCGAAAAAGCTGGTGCACAAACCCGTCTTGTTCAGGGTATTTGATCCGCAGGGAAAACCGCAGGGGGGAATTGAACTCGATGCCACTTTCTCCAACGGCGACGTTGTCGACGACGTGAAAGCCGCGAGCGATCCTGACGGCACGGCGATGATGGAATTGCTCCCCGGGCGCATTGCAGTCTCACTGAAAAAGCACGGCTGCGCCGAGCAAGTGGAGCGCGCCGACGTGGACCCCGGCGGCGGCACGGACGGCTTTAAGTTTGTCTATGAGTGCGCGAAGAAATGAGCCACTCCGCGATCAAGCCCGCGCCGCTCCATGCACAGCATATCCGCATTGGATCTCGGGCGCTACATGAGTGACTGCATCACCTGGTCCAGCACTTCCTTGGGCGGGCGAACCTTGGATTCGGGCAGAGTGGCCAGCGGCTCATCCTCGATATTCAGCAGGTCGATGAAATTGGGCTTCTCCGGAGCGACGTAGAAGAGCCCGGTCAGGATTTCACCCTTGTCATGCGATTCGGTGAGCATGTGCAAAGCGGCGCCCCGGTTGGTGGGATCGTAATCGGTGTTCACCTTGCGCAGCAGCACCTGCGATCCGTCGTGAAGGGTGATGCTCGTGGTCGTTCCGGGATCGTAGTCGACGGTAATGTCGTCGAAGAAGGGAACGAAGCTCACGTCCGCCACGGGCGAATCGTGATCCTTCACGTAGCTGTAGGACTTGGTAGAGCCCTCGTGATCGTTAAAAGTCACGCAAGGCGAAATCACGTCGAGCATAGAAGTGCCCTGGTGGGCAAGCGCGCCCTTGATGAGCGCAAGCAACTGGCGCTTGTCACCGGAGAAGGACCGCGCAACGTAAGTGGCGCCAAGCTGAATGGCCAGTGCGCAGGTATCGATGGGCGGCAGGTCGTTGACCACGCCGGTCTTCAGTTTCGAACCCAGATCGGCAGTGGCGGAGAACTGGCCCTTGGTGAGGCCGTAGCAGCCGTTGTCCTCGATGATGTAGATGATGGGAAGGTTGCGCCGCATCAGGTGCACGAATTGGCCGACGCCGATGGAGGCGGTATCGCCGTCGCCGCTCACGCCCATGGCAATCAGGTGGCGATTGGCCAGCAAGGCGCCCGTGGCGACGGACGGCATGCGCCCGTGGACGGCATTCACCCCGTAGGCGGTATTCAGGAAATAAGCCGGGCTCTTGGACGAGCAGCCGATGCCGGAAAGCTTGGCGACGCGGTGGGGCTCGACGCCCATTTCGTAGCACGCTTCGATGATGCGCTCGGAAATGGCATTGTGGCCGCAACCGGCGCAGAGCGTGGTCTTGTTGCCCTTGTAGTGCGTCATCTCCAGGCCGATGCGGTTCAGCTTGGCGGATGGTGATGGAGGAACGGTAGTCGTAGCCATGTCAGTTCGCCCCCTCCTGGGAAGCAATTTCGTCGGTCACGCTGCGCGCGTCGACGGGCAGGCCGTCGTAGTGGCGCACGCTGCGGAGTTTCGAGATCTCCTCCGCGCCGCATTCGAGGCGCAGCAGCCCGAGCATTTGCGCGTCGCGGTTCTGGTCCA
>JASHTO010000560.1 GCA_030040515.1 Terriglobia bacterium | reverse complement strand
GTTCAACTGAAGGCCGGAATCTTCACCCGCGGGATCCTTTTCGACATTCCACGACTGAAAGGGCGGCCTTACCTTGAGCCGGGAGAAGCGATCTACCCGGAAGACCTGTCGGCTTGGGGGGAGAAGGCCGGTGTCACCGTGGAGCCGGGGGATGTGGTGCTGGTGCGGACGGGACGCTGGGCCCGGCGGGAGAAATTCGGCCCGTATCTACCCACCGCAGGTTTATATGTTACGTGCGCGCGCTGGCTGCATCAGCATGACGTTGCCGTCCTGGGGAGCGACGCCGCAAGTGATGTCCGGCCCTCGAGAGTCGATGGCGTGGCGATGCCCATTCATCTTCTGGTTATCGCTGCAATGGGAATGCCAATTCTGGATAATTGCGATCTGGAACGGCTCGCGGAAGTGGCCGCAGCAAAGCGTCGATGGGTATTCTTATTGGCCGTTGCTCCCGAGGCCGTGCCGGGAGGGACTGGGTCCCCCGTGAACCCCATCGCGGTTTTTTGATGGCGGCGGCCTGCTCAATTGAGGAGGGGTGGCGCCTGTGGCGCCGGGGTGGTTATTCGTGCCGGATGGCGGCATAAAGCTGCCGCTAAATTCATCAGCCTGGATTAAGAAGAGCTGCGATGAAGCATTTCTCGCGACGTCAGCTACTCATGCTCTTGGGGGCCGCGACAGTCAGTCCACTGGGCAAAGCGGCGCACCGCTTTATGCCCGACACGATCTTGGGGGTTGTTCCCTCCGCAGCCGGCGGCGTCGTAGGGGCAAACCGCCCGGCGCGGCCATTGACGCCGGTAGGGCACGACCGTGAGCCGTGGTACGAACGCCCGGTTACCGGCATTGGAACCAATATCTGGGCCCCCGAGTGGTATCCCCAAAGCATCACGGAGTGGGATCCCCAGAGGTTGGCGGAATCCCTCGCCCGAGCCGGCGCGGACGTTGCGTTCACTTTCCAGGGCTTTTCCGAGGATCACTTTGGCATCAGCTACTACCCGACGGAGCTGGGGCCCATGCACCGCAATCTTAACGGCAGGGACCACCTGCGCGAATACCTCGACGCGCTCCACCAGCGCAATATCAAGATGTTGGGTTACTACTCCTATCCCGACAAGGTCGTTTGGGAGAGCAATCCGGACTGGCGCCAAATCGATGCCAAGGGCAAGGAAATCGGCGCCGGCACCTTGCTCAGCCCGATCTGTCCGAACAGTCCATACCGCGACTACTTTCTCGCCCGGTTAACCGAAATTGTCCAGAAGTATGACCTGGACGGATTCATGCTCGACACCGTGGGATTCAGTCCGAATGGCTGCTACTGCCGGTATTGCCAGCGCAAATACGAGGATCGCTATGGCGCCGAGATGCCGCATCATCACTCCGGGTACGACCCGGGATGGCAGAGATTCCTACAGTTTCGATTCGACAGTGTGCAGGAGATTTACGTTGACGTGCACCAAACTTTCAAGCGTCTTCGTCCTCAAATGCTTTACACCCATAACGCCTTCGCGCTGAGAAGTCTCGCCTGGTACGAGGGCGAGGACTATGAGCGGAGCCTGCGTTTGGACGACATCGTTACCTCCATTGGCGAATGGGAGGGTTCCGGCCCCCTAGGTCCGACGCGCGACGGGAGCGAGACATGGAAGACCGGTATGCTCACTCGCTACCTGCGCAATCTCAGTCGAAAGCCGGTATGGATGCAGGTGGGCGCCTACATGTACGCGCGTGATTATCAGGCCCAACCGGTCGCGGAATTGAAGCAGCAGGCCTATACCATCGTTGCCAATGGAGGAAGCCCAGTCTACATTACCAACGCGTTCCCTGACGGGCGCGTGGACGCGGTGCTGGCGGACCGGATGGCGAAGGTTCTGCCCGGAATTGCCGCCCTGCGCCCGTATTTGGATTCCGCCGAAGACCTGCCCTTTGCCGCGCTTTACTACTCTCGCGATTGCGATTTGCTGGCGGATTCGCTCGATCCGGGCCAGCATCGCTACAAGTCGAGTTTCGAGGGCGCCTACCAAGCGCTGATTGAGGAGCACATCCCGTTCGACATCTGCGATTCCGGTGTACTTGATGCGGAGCGGATCGCCCCTTATCGAGTCCTGGTGGTGCCCGACGCCGTCGCCATGAGCACCGGGCAAGCAGCGATATTAGCGGAGTTTGTCGATGGCGGCGGAGCCCTGATCGCCACGGCCCGGACCTCTTTGCTCGACCTTGACGGTTCGCCGCGGCGGAACTTTGCCTTGGCGGATGCCTTCGGGGCCGATTACGAAAATCCCCTGAACTACGAAACCAGCTTCGTGAAACCTCTGGCGAATGCGGTCTGCGCCGGCATCGACGAACGCGAAAACGTGCCCCTTCGGCACAGCCAACAAGTGAAGGTTCTGCCCAGAGCGGGGGCGGAAATAGCCGCAAAACTGATGCTACCCGCTACCGAGGTGGCTCCCGGCCGGGTCTTTACCTTTGGAGAGGATGTGGCCCCGGGGGAGGTTACCGAATACCCGGCAATTCTGACTCACACTTTTGGTAAGGGACGCGTGGTTTACTTCGCAGGAGATGTAACCAGAGACTACGGCAACTTCGGTGATCCCAGCTTGCGCAAGCTGCTCCGCAACGCCGTACTCTGGGCGCATGATGGTCCGCTGCCGGTTGAAACGGATGCGCCCCTGGCGGTCGAGGTCCGGTGTTACCGGCAGGGCAATCGCCACCTCGTGCACCTGATGAATTATGTCACCAGCGCGATGCGGGGCTGGGCGGATGTGGGTGGGCCGGCGATTGAAGATGCCGTTCCCAT
>JASHTO010000559.1 GCA_030040515.1 Terriglobia bacterium | reverse complement strand
CTTGCAGATTTCCGAAGAGCAGGTTACTGGAGGTGTCGCTGCCGCTTAAGAAGCAGGCGATCCAGCCGAGCAATCCGCTGACCAGCGGGAAAAGTTTTCCCAAACCCGCCAAAAATGCTCCCAGGGTGTAGGCCATTCCGGAATAGTTGTAGAGATACGCCAGGGCCACAATCAATCCAACCGTCAGAGCGGGCATGCGAAGCTGCAGCAGGGTCTTCCATCCGGCTTTCACCACGATCGGCGGCGAGGCGCGGAGAAACAGCGCGCTCAGCACCAGCGCCGTTAAGCCCGCAGTTCCCGCCGCCAGCGGCTGGAAATTGAATATCGCGGCGTAAGGCTTGTTGTACAGCGTGATGAAAACTGAATGGTGCAGAAAAGGGATGGGAATGTTCTTCTGGCCGAGGGTGAACAGGTGAAGATACGACCAGGCAACGATAACTCCCGCCAGCAGCACCCACGGAGCCCAGGCGTTGAGGGATTGCGAGAGGGTTAGCCCTGCTGCGGACGAGGATCGATGGGCAAGCTCTCCCGGGGGGAGAGGCGCCGGCGGCGATTCGGGACTCCAAATCTGAAGAAGTCCAATCACGCAGGCGGTGGAGAACAGGGCGGCGACGACGTCGACAACATAAGGTCCCCAATAGTTTGAGCAGGCAAATTGCGCCAGCGCAAAGCTCGCGCCTCCCGCCAGTGCAATCGGCCACGTTCTTTTCAATCCTTTCGCGCCGGCCACAACCCAAACGAGATACGCCGGCAGGATCAGAGAAAGAAAAGGAAGTTGCCTTCCAACCATGGCAGAAAGTTTCATCAAATTGAGGCCGGTCACGCCCGCGAGCGCGACCACGGGAATGCCCAATCCTCCGAACGCCACAGGGGTGGTATTGGCAATCAACGCCAGCGTGACCGCTTGCCGGGCCGAGAAACCCAAGCCCAGCAACAGGAAACCCGCCACGGCAACCGGCGAACCGAACCCCGTCGTCCCCTCCAGCAATGCGCCAAAGCAAAACGCCACCAGAATGGCCTGCACGCACGGGTCGCCCGAGGCATGGACGCCCATCCATCGCCGCAACAGATCGAAATTGCCGATGTCGACGCAGAGGTTGTAGATCCAGAGCGCCGCGAAGACGATCCAGAGAATCGGCCATAGGGCGAATGCGAATCCAAACACCATGCTCATCGCGGCGAGATGCGCCGGCATCCCCCAAACAAAAATTCCCAGGATGAGTGCCGTCCCCAAACCGAGCGCGGCGGACAAGGCTCCGCTCTTCCGCAACCCGCCCATGAAAATCAAGACCACGATGAGCGGAAGCGTGGCGATAAGCGCCGAAATCCCCAGGCTGTGCGCAGGCATCAGGGGTTGTGGCCACAGAAAGGCCGGGTCGAAAATCATCCCACAAAGATTCTGCTGCCCGACGGAGCCAATGAAGGTTGTGTGCATGATTTGTCCTTGCGCGCCCAACGGCCAGCAGGGCGGAAGCATCGGGCATTAATTTTCCTTGAAATTGTGGATCGCTTTTAATTCCTGCTCGGAAAAGCCCACCAGCTCCGGTTCGATGGCCAGCGCCGCGCCGGTGCGCGCCCACACCGTTCTTCGAACGTGCAGCGCCAAAGCGAGCACATCGGCCGCCGTCCCCCCTCCCCTGTTCACCAGTACGAGCGGCTGGCTTTCGTTCACCTGCGCCGCGCCGATGCGATACCCCTTGAGACCGCAGATGTCGATCAAAAATGCGGCGGGTATTTTGATTTGGCTTGCCGCAGGGAACCGATTTCGAATTTCTGTTAGACGTTCCAATACGCGAGGAGAAAAGTTGCGGCTAACTTTCTCATGCAGCGCCTCATACTCGCGCTCGCTAATCGTGAGATTCTTGAAAAATGACCCGGCATTTCCACCTTTCTCCTCGCGCGGAAATGGGAACTTCCGGTCGCGGATGGAAATGATCGCCTGGCGAATCTTGGTGAGTGGGGGGTCTTTGATTCCGCGCTCGTCGAAATAGGCTCGAACGTCGGGGTAGTCAAGCACGCGGCGCGGAGTTCGCGAAAGTTTAAGTCTTATCCCTAAAATAATGTATTGCCCCCGCGCGGTCGTGTTAAAGATGCTGCGCCGGTAACCGAACTCGCAATCCGCAGGGCTGAGAACTTGCTGCGTGCCCGTGGCGATTTCCAAAACCGAGGTGGATTCCAGAACATCGCCAACCTGCTGGCCATATGCCCCGATATTTTGAACGAGTGCGGCCCCTGCCTGGCCAGGAATGTGCGAAAGGTTTTCGATTCCCCACAGGCCGCGCTCCGCGGTGAATTTCACCACATCATCCCAAATTTCCCCCGCCAGCACATTCAGGTGCGTTTCCGGTGTATTGACGGATGGCAAGGATACGCCGCGAAAAATTGGATGCAGAACGACGCCGTCAAAGCCGCGGTCGCTGATCAAAACGTTGCTGCCGCCTCCCAGGACGAAATGCGGCAAGGCGCGCTTTCGCGCCAGTCCGAGGCCTTGGCAAAGCTCATCGGCGGAGCCCGCCTCAATGAAGAAGCGCGCGGGGCCGCCCATTTTGAAGGTTGTGTAAGGCTTGAGTGGCTCAAATTCCCGAATGTGGGGCCCCTCGGCGCCGGCTGGGTTGGGCATACGGCGAGATTGTAGCAGGTCAATGAACGCGCCGCTCGTGGCCCGCCCAATATTTTTCACGCAGCACTTTTTTCAGAATTTTTCCCGTTCCGCCTTTGGGCAATGTTTCCACAATCTCCACCGACTTGGGGATCTTGAAT
>JASHTO010000558.1 GCA_030040515.1 Terriglobia bacterium | reverse complement strand
AAGGCCACAATGTCCGTCTCGTACCCGTCCAACTTTTCCATCATCAGCACCGGCGTGTCGCGCACCAGGTCAAGATCGCAGCGCCCGGCGGTGATTTGTACAATCCTCTTGCGAATGGCCCCGGAATTTTCCACGATGCGAATCAGAATCTGGGCCAGGGCTTCGTCCGGAACCACGTTGGCCGCCCGTCCCCCGGAAATCACGCCGATATTCATCGTCGATGGACCCAAAACGGGGCTTGCCGGCAGTGGCATTTTGCGAACGTCGGCGAGCACATCCAGCAGTTTGTCGATGGCATTCACGCCTAAATGCGGATAAGCGGAGTGCGCCATTTTCCCGCGTGCGCGAATATCAATGCGCAGGTTTCCCTTGCAGCCCAGCACCAGTTTATTTTCCGTCGGCTCGCCGTTGATGATGTAGCGGGAGCCGCGCGGGTGCAGATTGGCTTCGCGCGCGCCGTCGCTCACGGTTTCTTCGCCCACCAGAAACAGCAGGGCGAAATCCTGCACACCTTCTTTCTTCAGTCTTTCCGCCGCCGTCAATTGCGCAGCCATAATCCCCTTGGCGTCGCACGAACCGCGCCCGTAAATGAACTCAGCATCGTCGTGCGCGGGGAAAAACGGCGGAACGGTGTCCAGATGCGTGCTCAACACGATCTCGGGGTTCCCCCATGTGGCAAAGACGTTCGACCGGTCGCGCCCCACGGGCATCAGTTCTGTCTGAAAGCCCAGTTGTTGAAGATATCCTTTTACGAATTCGCCGCATGCCTTCTCGTGACCGGTCACGGAGGCCATATTGACCAGACTCTTGGTGAGCTCAAAAAGTTCCATTGGCTTTCCCGTTCAAGCGGGCTGGCGGGACGGCCCCGCCTCCCGATAGCGATGGTTCCGGATTTTACCGTAACCCCATCACGTTAGCCCACTACTGAAAACAGCGTCAAGCCCATTCGCGTCAGGGTAGTGCATTTGTAGCGGTGGTCTGCGACCGCCGTAAAGGGCTTGCCATGGCTCGCCGCCCGAAGGCTTTGGGCCACAGGGTGGCAAGCCCTTACAATGCGCCGCTCATAGAGCGCCGCTACAACCCATAGCGGCAAGCCCTAAGACACCGCCCGCGTCGGTTCTAGGCTGAAACGAATGGAAGACCCTGGCGGGCGAGGCGCAGGAGGCAACCGCTGCACATCCCAGGGCATCTACCCGATGCTCACAACCAGAACTTTTGATTCACGAGCGTGTTATAATTGAGGAGTTAGCCGCGCTTCCTGCGGAGGGGACACCATGACCCGAATTTCGCGACTTATCCTTTGCTTGGCCTTCGTCATTTTGTTGATCGGTGTTCCGCTCTTTGCGCAGCGGGGTGCGCGCGGCTCGGGCGCGCGGGGATCCCGCTTTTACCATTCTGCCCCGGTTTACGGCGGGGGAGGCCCGGTCTACGGTGGCGGAGGGTGGTACGGCGGTTACGGCTACTACAACTCCCCGGCTCAGCCTCTTCCTTACTACGGATTGGTGAACCCTTACGCCAATGACAATCCCTGCCCAACCGGTTGCAATCCCAATTCTGGATACGAGTGGAACAGTGTGGGAACGCTGATTCTCGCCACGAATCCGCCGCAAGCTCGCGTTACTCTGGACGGCATCTACGCGGGCACCACCGACATGCTGGGGCCTTTCCAGCTCCCCATCGGCGAGCACACCCTGCACATTGAGGCCGCGGGGTTTGAGCCTTCTGACGTTATCGTAAAGTTTGACCAGCCGGGGACTCAAAGCCTGGACGTGCAATTGAAGCGCCTCGCCGCCTCGGCGAAACCTGCGCCAAGCGAGTAGGCGCGCTCCGCATTTCCATTCCCCCGTTTATCGCCATTGCTGAAAATTAAATTTTGACGCAAGAGGGTCAATCGTGCTTTGTCACCGCGTGTGGAGCGGCATCTCTCGTCAGCAGCACACATCGGCGGAATAAAGGTGAACCGGCTTTTGTGACGCGGTCCTTCACGCGGGAAGTGTGAGGCATGGCGTTTTCCACGGAGGAGGGCGGCTGGGCACGCTCGTGCATGCGCTTCCAAAGATTCTCGGTGTCGTGCTCGAAAATCACATTGCCTTCCGCGCGCAGGCTATACCACGAATCCTCGAGTGCCTCACGCTGGAGCTGCCCGGGGTCCCACTGTGCGCGGCCGAGGAATAGGCGCATATCACCCGTCTGCTTGGGATCGCGCAGGAGCTTGGTGATTTGCTTCGAATCAAAAGTGAGGTACACGTCGTCGTACAGAAACAAGGCTTGCTTGGGAGCCTTCGCGGTATGGAAAGCCAGTGCGCCGCTCTCCATATCCACCGGGCCGCCGAGATAGGCGTCCTCGGTGCTGTTTTTCAAGGTCGGGCTGTCCGGAAAAATCTTGAGGAGCTGCAGCTTGGTGGGCTTATTAATGATCAGTCCCACGATCAAAGGTTCGTCCTGGAGCGGCAGCATCAATACCACAGATTTCTCAAATACCGGATCGAGAATGTTTGTGCGCGCAACCAGAAACAAAAGCTTGTCAGACGGCTTGTCCTCCGCCCGGCATGAACGGCCCGCGGCTCCGGCTACCGCACCCGCAAGAATCAGGAGCGCCACCCAGCTTCGGGCCACCAATGGAATCTTTCTTTGCAATGGAACACCGGAGGTGAGTGAGCATCTTCGCCGAGCTGCGTGCCTCATAACAACTCCTGATCGCCGGATCAGTGCCCAATTTCCTCCATACTATCCTACTGGGAGATTCAAATCCAGCCCTCTTGGGATTCTCCTCCTCAGATTTCACGACGGTTAAGGTAGAATTGTCGGACTCAGGCGGTCTGCTCGCAGAAGGCGCCGCCACGGCAGATGGAAATCGAGGCAGGAGCGCTGACCATCAAAAGGAATCGAAATATTTGTTTGTTCGCTCTCGCCCTTTGCGGTTTCTCTTTTCCACCCGCTTTTCTTTTGCAAGCTGCCGGACCTTCTGCAATCCAGCCCGCGGAGGACCGCGTGCTGCGCGCCGTGGTGCAACTCGTGGCCGTCGGCCCAGGGGGAACGGACCGTACTCGCCAATGCACCGCCACGGGTTTTTTGATTGACGAAGAGGGATACCTGATTACCAACGCGCACGTCGTTGAGGATTCCCGGCGATGCCTGGAGAAAGCGCCGGGCGCGAAAATTCTGGCAAGGCTGAGCGACGGGGATTCGCGTGCGGCCCAGGCGATTCCCGTTGACGTCGTGGTGCTCGACGAAGCCAACGACCTGGCATTGCTGAAAACTGAGCGCCCGCTGGTTCAAAGCCCTGGCGAACAGTCCGCTTATGCCGAGCTCGATGCACGTCCCACGCCGGTGGGAACGCCCGTGACGGTCAGCGGCCATCCCGCCTCCGCGTGGCAACCCGTCACGCAAACCGGCCAGGTGATTTGGGTGGGCATGACGCGGCTCGAAGAGATCAACGACCCTCGAACCAGCTTGACCGACGCGGTGGAGATTGACGTTCAATTGAAACCCGGAAGCAGTGGAAGCCCGGTGTACCGCTCTGGCGGCGTCATCGCGGTGGTTGACAAGCGGGATGCCCTCCGGCCTGAATACTCCATCGCCGTGGCCGTTCACTACGTCATCGAACTCGCCGAAAGGAATCATGCGCCCTGGCATGGAGTGAATTGACGGCCCGCGCACTCTGCTGAAATTCTGACTTCACGCACCCGTTTTTCCAACCTGCTTCGGCGGAAAAGCCTTAAACTCGTGAAAGGGGCTTCCAAATGACAGGGAGGGATAATGAACTTCGTCCGCTTGAGCCGCTGGATGGGCCGAAGAATTCTCCTAGGCGTTACGGCTGGCGCGATATTTTTTCTCTTGTTCCCGGCGCAAGCCTGGCCGTGGGGATGCGAAGGTCACCAGGCGGTGGCGATGATTGCCGAGAAACACATGAACGCCCACGCTCTGGAGATGGCCAACAAGCTGTTGCAAGCCTCGCCGATTGACCCAACGCTTCCGCGCTATTGCCCGAATGTGGGCCTCGACTTGTTTGTGGATTCCGCTACCTGGCCGGATGACCTCCGCAAGGTGCGGCCCGAAGCGAGTCCATGGCATTACATCGACATTCCTCGCAACGCCCCCCGCAGCCAAAGCATTCTTGAGGAATCCTGCCCGGCAGCCACTGGATGCGTCGTCAGCGCGCTCGAACAGCAGACCGTCCTGCTTCGCAACGAAAACACCGACCCTCGGGTGCGCGCGGATGCCTTGCGGTTCGTCATTCACTTCGTAGGCGACCTTCACCAGCCGCTGCATTGCGTCTCAAACAACGATGAAGGGAGCAATTGCGTTCCCGTCGATTTCTTCGGCAATTCGCCCGTGGAAAGAAATCTGGAATTTGAAACCTATTCCCCCAATCTCCACGCCATTTGGGATTCCGGAATCATCCAGCGATTGAAAGGGCAGGAGTCCGTGTCGCAATGGGCCGCTTCACTCGATCAGCAGTTCCACGCGGAGGAAGACGGCTGGGAAAAGGCCGGCGTGAACATCGACGATTGGGTTTGGGAAAGCCACGATCTGGCCGATTCCGTGGTCTATGCCAAGTTGCCGGTGGCGATTCCGGTGGAAAAACCTCTCGAGGTGAAGTCGTGCGCGGATGACCATCACGTTTCCACGCGCCTGTTCGCGCTCCACGAGCAGGTGGGGCAGCAGTATGTGGACGCCGTCGCGCCCACGCTTGAAGAGCAGGTCGCCAAAGGGGGAATCCGCCTCGCCATGCTGCTGAACGAAATCTGGCCGTGAATTCTTTCTTACAACTCTGCCGTTGCCAGGAATCGCGGCGGGCGCCGATGATGGGTGGCCTGCTCGAACGCAAAGGCAATCTTGATGAGAGTGGGTTCGCTCCAGGCGCGGCCGATGAAGGAAATTCCCACCGGCATTCCAAAGACGAATCCCAGCGGCACGGTAATGTGGGGATAGCCGGCGACGGCCGGGGCGCCTGAGCTGCTTCCAGAGGAGTTG
>JASHTO010000557.1 GCA_030040515.1 Terriglobia bacterium | reverse complement strand
AAAGCCCTTAACTCGCGTTCAGTGTATGCACGCAATTTCCCAGCCCGCTTAAGCTGGCGATAGCGCCTGTCCACAGCTTTGGCAACCCTTACCACCTGCTCTGGCGTTACTCCATACTCGCGCTGAGCATAGTCGGTGGCTTCCACCTCGACTCTTCGAAGTGCAATGATTTGCGCCCCGCAGATTATCCCAATATCCTCCCCGCGCACAGCTCCTTCAAGACAACGGCCAAGGTTTTTCCTTGCTTCGGTAATTGTAAGAGTCTTCATAGAGTCTTTATATCGTCTCTGTGGTGTTTTTGTCAAGGTCCGATTGCTACGCCAGCACAACCTCCAGCGGCTCGCCGGGGGTGATTGCCAGTTCGCGCTCGAAGGTTACGATTCGCCGTTGCGGCTCCTGCTTCAGCGTGGCTTTGACCGCTTCTTTCCCCAGCCGCGCACGGGCGGCCTTGAACGGACCTTTCGAGAGGCCGTTCAAGGCCAGCGTGGCTACCGTCACCGTGCCCTCGGTGACCTCAACTTCCACGCGCTGCTCTTGCGGCTTGAGCGTGTGCGTGAAGCTCCCCCAGCCGGAAGGGGCCGACCAGAAGCAGCGGAACGCCTGGCGCTGGGTCTTCGGCATCACGTTCATCTCGCGCTGCGAGGTGGAATAGTGGAAGCCGCTCCAGGCCAGAAAGCATGCCCAGCTTGCCAGCGCCCGCGCGTAGTGGAATCCATACTCGGGTTCGTTCCAGGGGTTGCGCCGCTCGCCGTCATAGCGGCGGCGAGCCGATTCCACCACGGTTTGCGCCTCTTCCATCATCCCTTCGAACGCCAGCGACGCGGCAAACTGGTATTCATGCCCCGTCCAGATCTCGCCGAAATAGGGAAAGGGAATTTCCGGGCGATTGCCCTGCGGATACGTGGCGACCACCAAGCCACCCTCATCATTCAACGCGTAGGTGCGTTGAAGGTCAACGTGCTCGCTCAGGTCAGCGCGATAGTTGTACTTGTAAATCGACTTGAGTGTGGCGCGCACGTGCGTTTCGTCCACGAGATACCCAAGGCCCGCCACGTGCGCCTGCATCTGCCCCAGCAACTGGTCGGCCAGGCAGGCCGAGCCCATCTGGTAGTCCGGATTCTGAGTGTTTCCCGACCCCATTCCCACGCGCGTTCCCGCGGCGATGAGATTGTCCGGCCGGCCTTCGACCTTTTGAATGTAATACTCGCCGTTAAACAGGTTCTGGTCGATCCAGCGGCTGCCGTTCGCAAACAAGCGGTGATATCCCGCCGCCGAATCCTCATCACTCACGGCCCGCGCCAATTCTTCCCCTGCTCGCAGCGCGCCCAGGTAGTAAATTCCGCACAAGGGATTCGGCCCGTAGAACTCCACGTCGTAGGTGTTGTGCTGAACGCCCTCGGCCACGCCGTCGCGGTCGCCGTCCCAGCCGTTTTCCACCCAGGCGAACTCCAGCGCGCGCTTGGCCGCGGGCCACAAACGTCGCAGCCAGTCCGTGTCTCCGGAGAGCCGCCACTCGCGATAGAGCTTAATGAGGCAGCCCATTTGCCCGTCCGCCGCGGCGCGCGGCCAGATCTGCTTGCCATCGGGCAGATACGAACGGAAACCCATCAGGCCGTTGGCTTCGGTGTTTCGCAGAAATTCCGATTCGCGCAGCGAGCGCGCGAGCGTGGGAAACAGTTGCGCCGTGGCCTGCTCGTAGTTCCACACGTGCGTGCAACTGCCGTAGCCGGAACCGGCGTGCTCTTTGCAGCCCTCGAATCCGTGGAACTCGCCGTCGGCGGTGCGGAAGCAGGTGTTGGTGCGCAGGTTGCAAAGCGTGCTGGTGGCCGCATCCAGAACCGCCGCGGGCAAGGTTGAAGATTCGATGGCCTCTGAAAACGCCCGCGTGCGCGCTTCGAGCTGCGGAAGTTGATCCGCCGCCTGCCGGCTCACGTCCCAGGCGTCGGTGAATCGCTCGGTGTAGGCGTTGCCGACCTTCGTGGACTTGGGGATGCCCTCGGGCGCCGTCCAGACACAGCGCTCCGGCGTGCGATTGGGAAAATGCCAGGCGAGCAGGAAAGTAACCGTTGCACTGCCGCGTGCCGGCACGTTCTGATTCACCGCTACTGAACCCACGGGGAGCGCGGCGGGTGATGCCGAGTCCAGAGCCCCGTCATCAGTGAAGTCTTCCCAAAATGTCAGCACGCCGTTCCACCATTCGGCTCGCTTCCACCCGCGCAGGTAGGTGACGCTGCTCTCCGGCGCACCCAAAGCGCACAGAGCGACCGTGCCCTTCAGATAATCGGCTGCCTCGAGAGAGGGATTGTCCATGAAAAGACCGCTCAGGCCGGGGATTTGTCGAAACGCCGCCTGCCGTCCTTCTTTGCCCACAGGATTTTCGATGCTCCACGCAATCCCCACTTTCGCGGCGGAGCGGTTGGGATTGCGAATTGTGTAGCGCAGAATCGCTATCGGCCAGCCCGAAGCGTCCACGTCCAAAGGAACCAGTGGATTGAAGGCCTCAAGGCGCACTTCCACAGGAAACTTCGGATCGATGAAGGCGACGCGTGCGAAAGGATAGGCGCCAGTAAATGTGGCTTCGGCAAAACGCGGAAGGCCCGGAGCGTTTTCGGAGTCGAGTGCCTGGAAGTCCCTCACGTAGGGCGGCTGAATCCGGGATTCGAGCACAAGGGCCGCGGGCTTGGCGTCTGCGACTTTGGCCCAAATGGCCGGGAAGGCGTAGCTCAACTCGTTCCCTTTGTCAGGCCGATTAAAGATCTCCCAATCGCGCAGGTGCCCGCGCCCGCCGAGCGATACCGTGCCGGTGCCAATGCCGCCGAGCGGGAAGGCAATTTCCTTGAGGTTCCGGCCGGTGAAAGTTCGCGGAAACTCGACTCGAGTTGAGGGTGTTGTCGAAGTCGTGGAAGTGGCTGCGGCATGGCTTCCATTGCCTGAACCAGCTTGTCCGGCCAGCGAGGGCATGTCCAGTGATGCGCCTAGCGCACCCCCGGCGGTCACTCCCTTCAGGAAATCCCGTCGCGCGTACTTCCTTCGGCGTTTATCGGGCATATTGACTTCCCTTTTTCTTTATCGATATCGGCAGAATGTCTGGAGATGAGCAGTTTGGCCAATCTTTCCGCTGTGGCATGGGCTTCCAACGCATGCGGATGGCCGTGCCACGGCAAGCGGAACCCGGACCTCTTCCCACCTTTCATGTACAATGGCCTTTCGGGATACCTCATCAGAAATTGAATCACGGCTGCTTAGTAAAGATTTCACGCCGCCGGTCCCATCGTCAAGGCAGCGTCAGTATGTCCACGATCGTCACAAATTTCAAGCGCACGGTAACCCTGCTTAGCGTACTGATTGCCGCAAATGGGATGAGCCAGCAGAAGCGATCCTTCCATATTGATGGTATCGTGCGCGACGCGACGGGTGCTCCGGTCGCGGGCGCGGAGGTCACGCTGAGCAATCCGCCGTATCGCGCCAGACAAACCACCGACCGCGACGGGCGATTTCATTTTGACTCGGTACCGATGGAAACGGGCACGCTCACGGTGAAAAGCGCGGACTACACTCCCATCGAGCAGCCTTGGAATGCCCTTGCGCAGGGTTCCCGTCCGGTCGAAATCACGCTCGCGCCGCGCGGGCCCACTGAGCACATGACCATCACCGCCACGCGCACAGAACAGCGCGTGAGCGACACGGCCGCGAGCGTGGCGGTATTAAGTAATGATGACCTGAAGTCCAGCGGCGGCATCACGCTCGATGACGTGCTCGGCCAGGTCCCCGGCTTCATGCTTTATCGCCGCAACGGCAGCCTGACAGCCAATCCGACTTCACTCGGCGTCTCGCTGCGAGGCGTGGGTACCAGCGGGGCCAGCCGCGCGCTGGTGATTTCGGACGGCATCCCGCTCGGCGATCCCTTTGGCGGGTGGGTTTATTGGGATCGCATCCCTCCGACTTCCATCGATTCCGTGGAAGTAGTGGAAGGCGGAGTCTCCGATCTCTACGGCGGCGACGCGCTGGGCGGCGTCATCAATGTCATCCCGCGCCGCCCGCTGGATTCTTCCCTCACCTTTCAAACCTTCTACGGAAACGAAGAAACTCCTGAAGCGTCACTCACCACCAGCCTGCGCCGCGGTCCGTGGATGGGGATTGCCTCAATGGAAGGTTTCGATACGAACGGGTACGTCTCCGTCCTGCCGCCGCTCGAAGGCAGCATCGATACGCCCGTAGCTTCCGAGCACGGCACCGCCCAAATCAAGATCGAGCGCCTGTTCGGCGATCAGGCTCGCGCGTTCGCGAGCGGATCGATTTTTGAGGACTCGCGCAAGAACGGCACGCCCCTCCAGAACAACGACACGCGCCTGCGCCAGATCGCTGTGGGTGCAAATTGGCAGTCGCCGGCGGCGGGCGCGGTCACATTTCGCGCCTATGGCGGCCCGGAAGATTACGATCAGTCGTTTTCCTCGATTGCCACGAACCAGGATAGCGAGACGCTGACCGACATCCAGCGCGTGCCCTCGATGCAGGCGGGGCTCGGCGCGCAATGGACGCGTAACGTGGATGATTACCAGACCCTCGCCGCGGGATTCGACGGGCAGGAAGTGCGCGGCGCGAGCAACGAGCTGATGTATTCGGCAGGTAGCGTTTCCACTGCGGTGGGAGCGGGGGGCCGCCAGCGCATCTGGGGAATCTATGGCGAGGACATTGTGCGCATCGGAACGCGCGTGCTCATCACCGGCGGAGTGCGCGTGGACGACTGGCAGAATTACGATGCGCTCACCGTCACGCGGCCGCTCTCGACCGCGGGACCCTTGCAGGTAACCAACTACACCCCGCGCAGCGAACAGGCCCTGAGCCCGCGCCTTTCCGCACTTTTCCGCGCCCGAAACAATTTTATCCTGCGGGCGTCCATCTATCGCGCGTTTCGCCCGCCCACCTTGAACGAGCTTTACCGGAATTTTCGCCAGGGCAATACGTTGACACTCGCCAATAGCGGCCTGACCGCCGAGCAATTGACCGGCGCGGAAGCCGGCGCAAGCTACAGCGCGTGGGAGGATCGGCTGAGCCTGCGCGGCACGTTTTTCTGGAGCGATGTGAGCGATCCCATCGCCAACGTGACGCTTTCCACCACGCCCAGCCTGACCACGCAGCAGAGGCAGAACCTGGGGGAAACGCGCTCGCGCGGCCTTGAGCTGGAGGCGGAAGGACGCGTAACGAACGACCTTACCTTCACCGGGGGCTTGCAGTACGTCGCTGCCACCGTCACCAGCTTCCCCGCCAATCCCCAACTCGTGGGATTGCTGGTGCCGGAAGTCCCCCGGCACGACGTGACACTCCAGGCTCGATACACGCGTCCGCATCGCATCACTGCGTCGATGGAAGCGCGCTATGTGGGCGCAACCTTTGACAACAGTCCGAATACGCTTTTGCTGAATCACTACTTCATGCTCGATGCGCAGGCCTCGCGGCCACTGGGACGCGGCATGGAGATTTTTGTGGCGGGAGAAAACCTGCTTGACGAGCGTTACGATGTCGCGCGCACGCCATTCCTGACCAACGGCCCGCCCATTTTATTTCGTGCGGGTTTCCGGCTAATCCTACGGTAGGCACAGTTGCCTCCCCCTTTGTCGCGTCCGTCTCTTCTTGGAGTGTCATCACCAGGTTCCGGAAACAGCGGTCCATCTTCACAGTTCGCCCGGTCCGGCGTGCGTGTGTAGGATTTGTAATTTTTGTCCCGCCCGTCGTATGATGCCGCTTCGTTTTCTCAGGAGGAAATTCGCACATGCCCCGTGGCATAGACCGCCGCAGATTTCTGAAGCATGGCGCTTCGACCTTGCTCGCTGCCTCGGCTTGGCCCGCATCCATTTCCACGGCCCTGCCAGAGGTCGATCCGGCGCGCGAGTGGCGCGTCTACCACGGCAATTCCGCGGCGTGGCACTACTCGCCCCTTGACCAAATCAACCGCGATAATGTGCATCAGCTTAAGGTGGCCTGGACGTATCACACCGGCGACGGCCGCCGCAAGCCCGCCACCACCATGGAGTGCAATCCGCTGGTGGTGCGCGGAGTGATGTACATCACCACGGCGCAATTAAAGGTCTGCGCGCTCGATGCGGCGACAGGCAAGCTGCGGTGGCGGTTCGACCCCTTCGAGGGTGTGCCCGCGGACAAGCCGCGCGGGGTGAATCGCGGGGTTACCTACTGGGAAGACGGCGGCGACCGGCGAATCTTTTATGTCGCGGATGCTCATCTGATGGCGTTTGACGCGCGCACCGGCAAGCTGATCCAACAATTCGGCGAGGGCGGAAGCGTGGACCTGAAGCTCGGGATGGGGCGCGACCTCACCAATCTGACCTACGACGTTACCTCACCGGGAATCATTTACAAAGACCTGATTATTCTCGGCGCCATGTGCGGCGAGGGTCCCGATCCGGCCGCGCCCGGCCACGTTCGCGCCTTCGACGTGCGTACGGGCGAGCTGGCCTGGATTTTTCACAATCCCCCACAGCACGGGGAGTTCGGCAATGACTCCTGGCCGGACGATTCCTGGCGCACCACGGGCGGCGCCAACGATTGGGGCGGGATGACGCTGGATGAAAAGCGCGGCTGGGTATTTCTCTCCACGGGCTGCTGCGCGTTTGATTTCTACGGCGGGCAGCGGCTGGGCGCCAATTTGTTTGCAAATTGCCTACTAGCTCTTGACGCCGCCACCGGCAAGCGCATCTGGCACTATCAGGTGGTTCACCACGATTTATGGGACCGCGATCTTCCCTGCGCCGCGACGCTCGTCACGCTCAACCTCGACGGCCGGCAGGTGGACGCCGCCGTGCAGCCCACCAAGTTCGGCCAGCTTTTCATTCTCGACCGCGAGACCGGAAAACCGCTCTTTCCCATTGAAGAACGGCCCGTGCCGCCCTCGAACGTTCCCGGCGAGCAGGCATGGCCCACACAGCATCAGGTGTTGACCCCCCCGCCCTATGCGCGCCAGGAATTTACCGAGGACGACATCACCAACATTTCGCCGGAAGCGCACGCGTACGTCCTTGAAATTTTCCGGAAATCACTGCACGGAATGTGGCGCCCGCCGAGCCCGGAGGGCACTGTCATTTTTCCCGGCTTCGATGGCGGCTCAAACTGGGGGAGCGGCTCGTTCGACCCCTCGACGAACTGGTTCTACATCAACTCGCACGATGAGCCCTATATCATGACGCTGGTGCCCGCGCCGAAGGGCTCCAGTTACCCGTATGCGCACACGGGTTACAACCACTTTTTGGACCAGGAAGGTTATGCCGCCATCAAGCCGCCGTGGGGACAGTTCACCGCGTTTGATTTGAATCGCGGCGAAATCGTGTGGCAGAAGGTGCTGGGCGAGTTCAAGGCGTTGACCGCGCGCGGGATTCCGCCCACCGGCACGCAGAACATCGGCGGCTCCATCTGCACTGCAGGAGGGGTTGTGTTCATCGGTTCGACGCAGGATGAAATGTTCCGCGCCTTCGATAAGATCGACGGCAAGATTCTGTGGTAAGCCAAGCTCCCCGCTGGCGGTTATGCGACGCCTTGCACTTATGAAGTTGGAGGCAAACAGTACGTGGTTATCGCGGCGGGCGGCGGCGGGAAGCCGCGCACACGCTCCGGCGACGCATTCGTAGCCTTTGCCCTGCCCGGATGAAATCCCTGCGCAAAATCGAAGTGGCCGTGATGATTATTGCCGCCCTCGCGGCAGCCGAGGGATTGAGGGCACAGAATAAACCTTCCGCGCCGCCCGCCAAGCCTCAGCCCCTCCCCTTCAGCCACAAGCTGCACACGCAATTTCTGCGCGAGTGCGCGGATTGCCACAAGGTTTCCGACGACGGCTGGACGATGGAGTATCCACCCGAAGAAAAGTGCATGGCCTGCCACGCCACCCTCAAGGCGGACAGCGTGTACATCAAGAAGCTCGCCGACTATGCAGCGCGCAAGGAGCCTGTACCCTGGGTGCAGGTCTACGAAGTTCCGGATTACGTCTACTTTTCACATCGAACGCACGTCACCAAAGCGAAACTGGATTGCGCGAGCTGCCACGGGCCGGTTCGTGAGCGAGACGTGATCGTGAAGGAAAAGCCCACCACCATGCAGGCCTGCATCGATTGCCACAAACTGAAGGGCGCTGCGACCGGCTGCCGCACCTGCCACGACACGGTGTGAAGACCGCCTGGCGCGAGGAATCACGGCCTTGGCGGATAGGTCTTCGAATTTCCATTCCGGCTGTTGGTCACGGTAAATGCGCCGTCGGACTGGGCGGAGAGCTTGATCCAGCTCACCTTCGCGTCTTGATCGACATTCACGATGAAGGGCTCGGGCGAGTTGTTTTCCTTGCCGGCATTCTGGGCGTAGTGCAACTGCCAAACGTCCTCAATACCCGGCGAAGTCCGAATGGTGTGCATCGCCTCCGCCTC
>JASHTO010000556.1 GCA_030040515.1 Terriglobia bacterium | reverse complement strand
GTTTGAGGCGCTGTCCTGCTTCAAGCGCGCCGGTGCGGACATCATCATCAGTTATTTCGCGCCGATGGCGGCGGAATGTCTGGAGCGCGGATGGAAATCATTCTGATCGGAGTGAGGCACCGAGGCGCTTAAGAGCGTGATAAGGTAGCGCGATGGATCTTCGGGCGTTCATTCACCTCTTGTCGAAGGAAAGCCTGTTGAGGCGCGTGGATCGGGAAGTGGATTGGAGATTTGAGCTGGGGGAGATGGCGCGAACGAACCAGACCCCGCTGCTGTTTGAAAGGATTAAGGATTATCCCGGGCAGAGGCTCTTTACCAACGGGATGATCAACCTGGAAGCGATTGGGCTCGCCCTCGGACTGGCCCGCGAAGCGCGCCGCCGGGCCATCGTGAAGGAGGCGGGAAGAAGGGCGGCCGTTCCGATCAAGCCGCGGCTGGTCGAAACCGGGCCCGTGCTTGCAAACGTCGTTCCAGGTTCCGAGATCGACTTCTTCAAATTGCCCATTCCCCAGTGGAGCAGCCGCGAAGCGGGCCGCTATCTGGGGACTTGGCATATCAACGTGACCCGTGATCCGGAAACGGGATCCCGAAATGTGGGCGTCTACCGGATGGAGGTGAAGGGTCCGAATCAGGCTACGGTTTGCACTTCGCCGAATAGCCATCTTGGCCGGCACATGGCCAAGGCTGAAAAAGCCGGGAGGCCGCTGGAAATGGCGGTGGCCATCGGAACCAGTGAGGCGGTCGTGATGGCTGCGGCGGCTGGTTGTCCTTTCGGCGCAGACGAATTTGACTTGGCCGGCAGCTTGCAGCAGGAGCCCGTTCAGCTTATCAAGTGTGGAACCGTGAAACTGGAGGTTCCCGCGGATTCGGAGATTGTGATTGAAGGAGTGATCAAGCCCGGCGTTCGAGTGCAGGACGGGCCATATTTTGACTACGCCGGAGCTCCGGACACCAGTCCCGCATTCCTGTTTGAGGCAACGCGACTGATGTTCAGAACCCATCCCATCTTTCGAGGGACGGCGATTGGCTTGCCGGGCGCTGAGGATCAGCAAATCCTCTCGGTCCTGTCGGCGTTAGGTCTTTTTGATTTTCACGGATCGTGGCACAAGCGTTTGATTCAGACGCCGCTGATTCATTATAGATTTTTTAGGGCTTTTCAGTTTGCGGGGAGGATTAAGGGAAGGTCGCTGTTCAGAAGAAAGAAAGAGGGAGCATAGAAGGAGAAAGAAATGCGCCCGATGAATAGTAAATTTTCGATAATGAGCAAAAGCTCACTTACCTTAAAAATCGAATGTGGCATACTGAGAGTCAGCGGCCTCTCAGGTCGCGCACGCGAACTGCTCCCAATGAATAACACTATTGATCAGATGTTTTCGGACCGAAGGTCAGTAGCAATGCTTCAATGCCTCAAGTTTGTTTGGGCGACTGCCGCTGCCGGGCGGGCCTTCAAGCGGGTGGCTCCATGGCAATGAAAAGAGAACGAGGCACGGAAGATTGGCTCGACTTCCTTGTCGACACCTTGAAGCAGCTTGACGAAGGTGTGCAAGGCGCTTTCCTGAAGGAGTTTCTGCTGCGCCTGGTAAGCCTGGAAGCCACCGAAAAGGAAAGCATCGGCCACTGGGAAAAGGTTCTGGCCCGGCAAGCCCAGTTGGCGGAAAAGCTCGGCCGTCCCGTAACGCTGCGCACCGCCGCGGTGGATTACTTTGAGGAGTTGTCCCTTCTGCACAGCCCCATCCTGATGGAATATGGCGAGCTGCGGAAGCTGCGCTACAACGCCGGCACCGATTCCTTGACCGGGTTGAACAACCGCCGGATCTTCGAAGAGGAACTGAACCGTGAAATCAACCGCGGCACCCGCCACGGCTCGATCTTTTCACTCCTTTCGCTCGACCTGCGGAGGTTCAAGAGCGTCAATGACACATACGGGCACGCGACGGGGGATGAGATCCTGCGAAGCGTGGCGCGCGCCTGCCTGGAGGTTCTGCGCGCCTCGGACATGACCAGCCGGACGGGCGGCGACGAGTTCGCCATCCTGCTTCCCGAGGCCGAGCGTCCCAGCGCCGAAACCCTGGCGGAAAGGATCGCGCGGAAATTCCAGGATTATGCCAATGCCATCGCCCCTCACACCGCGGTAGCGATGGATTACGGCATTGCCATTTTTCCTGAAGACGGGCACGACGCGGCGACGATGTTTGCCTCCGCGGACAAAGCTCTTTATAAGAACAAACAGCGGGCCTACAGCCAGGCAGCCGGTCACCGCTCAGGTCCCGCGGAAGCTGCCGCGGGCGGCCGCGAAGGTGCGCACGAGCCTACATCCTTGGTGGACCCCGCCGGCCAGCCTCCTGCACCCGCCGCCCCCCTCGAACCCATTTCCATCATCCCTCGCCCCCCCGGCGCCCGGAAAGATGAACGGATCAGCCTGGAAGGGACGCCGGCTCTGGGCGTGGTGAGGGTGGGAGGGAAGAGCAGTACGGTCCGGGTGATGAACATCAGCAGCGGCGGAGTCTGCCTGATGGTCGATCAGATGGAATTGCCTGAAACTTTCTCCGCCCGGCTTCAGGTCCCCATGGCCCCGCATGGTGAACTGATCCTGCACCGCGTTTACTCCCTTCCCCTTTCCGAAGGAAAGCGCCGCGTCGGATGCTCCTTCACCCCGCTCGCCGAAGGCCTTCTGGTCTAAACGCTCCACTTCGAGAAGCGTTGGTTTTTCTTGGCGTCCAGCCTTTTGCTGATGACCTTGACCAATCCGTTGGGAGATCCCCCGGCTTCGCCGGAGGATGATTACTTTTGGAACCTCCTGAGAAGTTGATGAAAACAAAGGACCGGGTGTAAAAATTACACAATTCCGTGGGGTCTCACCTGATCTTTCCTCCTCCTTAGGGGAATTACTTATATGACTCACCCCAAGTCACACGGGCGCGAGACGGCTTTTGGAGCGCGGCAGCCCGCTGCCGCTTTTGATACCGGAAGCTGGCTTCCGGCTGACTGGCCGCCGGCAAGCAGGCGAACGCCAAAGCGGTCCCGCCCAGGCGGGACCGCACTCCAGAATCTCGCCTGTCCACCCGGGTGAGTCAAATATCCCCTCCTTACGAGAAGCGGAGGCGGAGGGAAGTGGTCTCACCTGCGGGCAAATGAAAGCGGGCAAGGCCGGGGGTTGCGGTGGAGCTCTTGGCGGCTTCAAGCGCTAGGCTCTCACGCTTGTCCACCACCAATTCTCCTTCGCAGCCCTTAGGCAGTTTCAGCGTAACCTCGCGACTCCCCATTTTCCCTTTGCCGCTGAACTCGATGGGGCCTTGGACGGAATGTACGGTCAGCTCGAGGAATTCCAGGTCCGCGAGTTGCGGCCGAATCTCACAGCGCTGGAATCCGGGGAGCAGAGGATTTATACCGGCTAGGCTCATGGTGGTGACGTAAAGGGGAGCCACGGGGCAATGGCTCCACTCATCGGTAGAATCCGGCTGGGCGTGCCAATGTTCCTGAAGGGTATTGTTCAACTTCACTGATTCCATGGTGGCCCAGCGCTCGCGAAAGTCCTTGACGATCACGTCGGCGCGGCCACCTTTGCCCAGCGCCCACAGTCGCCAACCGGCGTTGGCCGGATAAGAGAAGCCCATTTCCGGTGGGCACTCGGCAAGCGCGCGCAGCACGGCGTCGGTTCGGCCCAAGGGGCATTGGTCGAACAGGATTGACGTGGCCAGAGAGCGGTCGCACAGGCGGAGAGCTCCTTCTTCTTTTAGCCAGGGCAGGTTAATGATGAAAAGGTTCTGCTCGGGGTCCCAAAAACGCCGCACGGTGGCCTGCTGGAGGCGACGGCCGAAGTCGCGGGCAGCCTGGGCGCGGCGGTGATCGCCGAACGCGTCGCACAAAGTTGCCAGCGCCTTTTGCAGCATCGCTGCCGCGTACAGATTGAAGGCGCATTGCTTGTGGCGCTGCCGCTGGTAGGCGGAGTGATCGATCCACACGGAAGGGGTGCCCAGGTTTTCGACGGGCAGCAAGCCCTCCGGCCCCACCAGGCTCTCGAGATATTGCGCGAAACGCAGCAGGCGCGGGTAGGGCTCGCGAAGATCGTCGAGATCACCCGTATAAAGGTAGTGATAAAAGCCATCAAAGTTGAAGCCCACCCCATGGTCAACGAGTGGGCCCCACCTGGTGAAGTCAACCTGGCGTTCGAAAAGACGAGCCAG
>JASHTO010000555.1 GCA_030040515.1 Terriglobia bacterium | reverse complement strand
CTGCACGTTCCCGGATTGATCGTGAGCGGCAACGGGAAAGTGACTCCGGAAAAATTCGAGCTGATTCGCCAGGTGCTCGATCGCTCCGTGGCTGAGGCGCTCGAAGAATTGAACAAAATGCGCGTCCGCGAAGGCGAATCGCTCGAACGGGACCTCAAGGGGCGCTTGGGACGGCTTGAGGCACTTCGTGTCAGCGTCTCGAAGCTCGCCGAAAAAGCGCCGGAATTCTATCAGCAGCGCCTGGAAGGACGCATTCGCGAACTGGCCGCCGGCGTGGAGATGGACGGTGTGCGGCTGGCGCAGGAAGTTGCCTACCTCGCCTCGCGCTCCGACATCACGGAGGAATTAACGCGCTTCCAGAGCCATCTTGATCAGGTTCGTCAACTGCTGGGAGAAACCTCGGAAGTCGGCAAGAAGCTCGATTTCCTGCTTCAGGAAATGAATCGCGAGGCCAATACGCTGCTCTCCAAAACTACCGACGTTCCGGAAGTGGGCCTGGAGATCACTCGGCAGGCCATCGAGATGAAGACCGAAATCGAAAAACTGCGCGAGCAGGCGCAGAATATTGAGTGAAGGGGTTAGTTGCTGATCCGTTAAGAGTTCCCCCGGCTTTGCCGGGGTGGCAGTAATCGCATGGCAGTCCCTCAAGCACGATTTTTCAGGTTTGTAGGGAGCGGTGAAAAGACCCCTCTGATACGGACCGACAACCGAGAACTAAAAATGACTCGTGGCAGCATCTTCGTAATCTCAGCCCCCTCCGGCGCCGGCAAATCGACGCTGATCAAGCGCCTGATTGCCCGCATGCCGGAGCTCAGCTTTTCGGTCTCCTACACCACGCGCGCGCCGCGGGCGCAGGAGGAGGACGGCAGCGATTACAACTTCGTTTCGCGCAAAGTCTTTGAGCGCATGGTCCGGCGCGACGAATTTGTGGAGTGGGCGGAGGTCTACGGGCACCTGTACGGCACGGCGCAGAAACCTCTGCGTGCCGCCCAGGAAAAAGGCCGCGATATCCTGCTGGATATCGACGTGCAGGGCCACGCGCAGGTTCGCCGGCGGCTGCCCGAGGCGGTGAGCATCTTTATCCTGCCGCCGTCTTTTCAGGAACTCGCCCGCCGCCTTCGCGACCGCCACTCCGACGCGGAGGAGGAAATCGAGCGCCGGCTGAATACCGCGCGCGGAGAGATTGCCCACTGGCCGGAATACGATTACGTGGTTGTGAACGATTTGAAGAAGGACGCCACCCAGGCACTCGAAGTCATAGTGCGGGCGTCGCGCTTCCGCCGCCACACCCAGGCGGCGCAGGTGGAAAAAATCATTGGGACATTTGGAGGATAAAGTCGAATGGAACTACCACAGAACCTGGACAGCAAATTTCGTTTCATCCTGGTGGCCGCCCGCCGCGCCCGGCAATTGCAGGGAGGCGCCAAAGCCCTGATTCAAAGCCCCACCAAGCGCTCAACCCGCGTGGCGCAACAGGAAGTGGGCGCGGGACTGGTGCCCATCGAAGTCATGTCCCAGGCCGCCGCGGATAAGAATAAGAAGAAAGCGGCGAAGTAACGTCGGAGCCGCAGCCTCCATCGGAAGTGCCTCAGTTTGAATTTTGGAGCTGGCGTCGCACCCCGACGTTGACCGCAACCGGTTGTAGCGGCGCTCTATGAGCGCCGAACGGTAGGGGCTTGCCATAGCAAGCCCCTACGGCGGTCGATAGACCGCCGCTACAGAATTTCAAACTGAGACACGACCGGAGATTGTACCCCCCTTGCTTGGTATCCACGCATTGTATATACTTTTCCTATGACTCTGACCAAGGTTTTTCGAAGTGGGAACAGTCAGGCGGTGCGGATTCCCAAGAAGTTCCAATTTCGCTCGCGGCACGTTCAAATTTCAAGACGCGGGGAAGAGATCATCCTTCGCGAACAGCCGGGGAATCTTGCCGCCGCCTTCGATCTTCTTTCCGACTTGTCTGCGGACTTCTTTAAAGATGGCCGCCGGCAGCCCAAACTGGATAAGCGCGTGAAACTCTGATGCGCTACCTCCTCGACACCAACATCTACGTCTATATCGCCAAGCAGCGACCTCATCAGGTGCTTGACCGCTTCCGCCGCGCACGGCCCGGCGATGTAGGAATGTCAATCATAACCAAAATCGAGTTGGTATACGGAGCCTGGAAAAGCCATCAACGCCAGCCGAACTTGCAACGAATCCAAACCCTGGAAGGACTGATTCCCGTACTCCCCTTGGACGCAAACGTATGCGAGCACTACGGGGAATTGCGAACAGAACTGGAAAAAAGGGGTTCCCCTATTGGCGCACATGACATGTTGATCGCCGCGCATGCCCTGGCGCTGGGATTGACACTTGTGACTAATAACCTTCGGGAGTTTCAGCGGGTCCCTCAATTAAGCCTCGAAAACTGGGTGGCTTGAGAGCGACACACAGTGGTAGTTCACTTCCGCAACGTTGCCTCTCCGGCCTAAGGTGTGCAATATTCAGGAAGGAGGTACAGGATTTCACGAACGGGGATTTACGTCCCCCGGAAATGGTCCTGTGGCTCGATTGTCATGCGCGTGGCCTTGGGAGTCTCGGGGGGGATTGCGGCTTATAAAGCGGCGGAACTGGTGCGCCTGCTTCAGGACAAAGGTCTGGACGTGCAGGTGGTGATGACGCGCAGCGCGCGCGAATTCATCACTCCTCTTACGCTTGCAACGCTCTCCGGGCACAAGATTATTACCGAGATGTTTGGCGGGGAGGCGGGCGGGGGAAACATTGAGAGTGCCGTCGAGCACATCGCGGTGGCGCAGTCGATTGACGCCCTGGTGATTGCCCCAGCCACGGCGAACGTGCTGGCGAAAATGGCGCACGGCGTCGTGGACGATTTTCTCACTACGCTTTGCCTTGCCACGCAGGCACCGGTGATTGTCGCTCCTGCCATGAACGTGAATATGTGGGAGCACGCGGCCACGCGGGAGAATCTTGAAACCCTGAGCCACCGCGGCGTGCGGGTGGTGAATCCCGACGAAGGTTATCTCGCCTGCGGCATGACCGGCGCCGGCCGGCTGGCAGCACTGGAATCGATTGTGCAAGCCGTTTGCGAGGCGCTGGGCTTGCGCGAGGACTTTTCTGGCGAAACGATTCTGGTAACCGCCGGCCCCACGCAGGAACCGCTGGACGCGGTTCGCTATCTCAGCAACCGCTCGAGCGGGAAGATGGGTTACGCCCTCGCCGAAGCCGGCCGCCGCCGGGGTGCGTGCGTTGTGCTGATTGCCGGGCCCACATCCGCTGAGCCTCCCACCGTGCACACGCTTGAGCGCGTTCGCACCGCTGGCGAAATGGCAGAGGCGGTGTTTCGCCATTGCGATTCCGCCGGGGTCATCATCATGGCGGCTGCGGTCGCGGACTTCCGCCCTGCCAACCCTCAAGCCGGAAAAATCAAGAAGCTCGATGGCCCCCAAGTTATGAATCTGGAGCCTGCGGTCGATATCCTGGCGGAATTATCGCGCCGCCCGCGCTGCGCGGGGCAGATTGTAGTCGGATTCGCCGCTGAAACCGAAAACCTGATTGAAAACGCCGCCGCCAAGCTGCGCGCGAAGCACCTGGACCTGATGGTGGCGAATGACGTCAGCCGCGATGATGCAGGCTTTGACGTGGATACCAATGTCGTGACCCTGCTCTTTCCCGACGGTCGCACGATTCCCCTCGAAAAAATGAGCAAGTTCGACGTTGCCCATCGGGTACTCGATGAGGTGGTTGGGATGCGACGATTCGCGGCTTCAGTGGTCCAGCAGTAATGTGGCACGGCCTTCCAGGCTGTGTCAGCTTCACGGGCAGGATGCCCGTGCCACAAGCACCAAAGATTATGGACGAAACGACCCGCAAGGAATTAGCTGCATGGCTCGAGTTCTATCAGGAACTCGGCATCGAGGGTTTTTTCCGCCGGGATTCCTCCACTGCGGTGACGTTGCCGGGTTTAGCCGCGGCAAAGTCGACGCCACCCGAGGTCGTCTCACCAAAGGCCGTGCCTCCACGACCCACCACGCCCGCTCCCTCGGCCGTCACTCATCCTCCCCAGCAAGCCATTCGCCCGCCCGCGCCCACATTCAATCTCTTTGAGGCCGCTCCCACGCCGCGCTCCGGCCCGGAGACGCTCGAGCAAATCCGCGAGGACCTGGGCGATTGCCAGCGTTGCAAGCTCGCTCCTACTCGCAAGACCATTGTATTCGGCGAGGGCAATCCGCACGCCGAGCTGATGTTCGTTGGCGAAGGACCGGGCGCGGATGAAGACGAACAGGGCCTGCCGTTTGTGGGGCGCGCGGGCAAGCTGCTGAACCGCATGATGGAAACCGTGAGGCTGAAGCGCGCGGACGTCTACATCTGCAACGTGGTCAAATGCCGTCCTCCGGGGAATCGCACGCCGGAGAAGGATGAAGTGGACGCCTGCTCGCCATTTCTCTACCGCCAGATTGAATCCGTCAAGCCCCGCCTGATCTGCTGCCTGGGCGCACCCGCCGTGCGCACCGTGCTGGGCATCAAGGAGGGAATCACCAAAATCCGCGGCCGCTTTTACGATTTCGCGGGAACCAAAGCGCTCGCCACCGTTCACCCCGCCTACATCCTGCGCAATCCCCGCGAGGAGAAAATCCTGCGCGAAGATTTTGAGAAGATTCGAGATTTTCTGAAAGCGACGCCGTGAGGCAAGGGTCTGAAATTCCAAATTTGAGATTCTCAGCTGCCAACCTTGCATATTCCCGCCGCGTTCCGTAATCTGAAACATCCGGGCATCCACGGACCACACATCCATGAGTTTCCAGGAAAAACTGTTGAATCGCGCGGCGCCCATGACGCTGTTCGAAGTTGTCCCTCCCGTCGCGGGCAAGCCGGAGGGCTTGGAAGCCGCGCTGCACGAACTCCAGCCGCTGCGGGGGCGCGTGGACGCCATCAACATCCCGGAGATTCTCGATGAGCAGCGCCCCGGCGAGCGTACCCACAAATTCATCGAGCGTATTGAACCGCGCGTTCTGGGCTCGCGCATCAAGCGCGATTTGGGCATCGACGTGATCATCAACCGCGTCACCGTTCATGATAACGAGCCCGAGCGCTGGTTCCGCGAAACCGCCGGTGAATGGGGCGTGGCCAATTGGATTCTGGTGGGCGGCGAATCGAGGGACAAGCGTTATCACGGTCCACACCCTGCCGATGCCGCGAAGCTGGTGAAGTCGCTCGGCCTGCCCGTCTCGCTCGGCGGCATCACCATACCCAGCCGCGTGAATGAGCCGGACCGCATTCGCACCAAGCACGCGCAGGGCGTTCAGTTCTTCACCTCGCAGGTGATGTTTGATTCAAATGATCTGGTTTGGCTGGTTCAGCGGCTGAACGGCGTGCAGGCGCGCATTTTTGTCAGCTTCGCTCCCGTCAGCAGCCGGCGCGACTTGGAATTTCTCCGCTGGCTGGGCGTTGATATTCCGGGTGA
>JASHTO010000554.1 GCA_030040515.1 Terriglobia bacterium | reverse complement strand
CCATTAAATCGACCATTTCCTCGACCGGGTTGATATTTGGGTAAGCGACGTACCCGTCGGCGTCGGCATCGGGGTGGCCAGGCTCGTATCGGCGCACGGGAGGATTGTTGTCCTGAACGACCTCCTCCACCTTCACTCCCCGCGCATGCAGATCACCGAAGCGCGAAGGCGCCAGAGCGAAACTATTCACGTCCGGACGCTCCGTCTCAAACACCACCGACTGCTTTTTGTAGGGCCCGCCGCCCGGCGTGCGCGTGGTTTCCGCGTTCGCCATGTTACTGGCCGTCACTTCCGCGCGTTCGCGCTCGGCAGTGAGGGCGGAGGAATTGATGTCAAGAACTCCAAAGAGGTTCATGGTTTCACTTCCCTTCGTTGATTGCCGCCTGAATGGTGTGGATCTCGTCGCGAAGTAGTTCCACACCGGTGCGGTATTGAAGCTGGACTTGCGCCAGGGCCATGGTCTCGCGTTCCAGGCTCACGTTGTTTCCATCTGGGCGCTCGATAAGGCCTTTGACTTCATGCACATAGGGTGAAACGGGGGCACCGTCCAGACCCAACTCGGCGCGCTGCATTTCGCTCTCAAAGTCGATGTCCTGAGTGCGGTACCCGGGAGTATCGACATTCGCCAAGTTGCTCGAAATCAGCTCGTGCCGGAACGCCACCAGGTCCAGGTAATGCTCCAGGCGTTCCATGCCGGCATCTTCAAGCCAATTCATTCCACCCTCCGCGGCGGCAAGCCGAATTCACGAATCTTGTTTCGCACCGTGCGCAGGCTGACGCCCAGCATGTCCGCGGCGCGTGTGCGGTTGCCTCCCGTCGCATCCAGGGTTTTTTCCAGGAGCGAGCGTTCCAACTCACGCAGAGTCATGCCGGGTGCGATTCCGGCAGAAGCGGGATCGTCGCTTTGCAGGTCCGCGGCGGGCTGAAGTTCCAGCCCCACCACGGGCCCGACCGCAAGGACCAGCGTGCGGCGCACGTAATTTTCAAGCTCGCGCACGTTTCCCGGCCATTCGTAATTCTGAAGCCGCTCGAGGAGTTCCGGCGAAAATCGCACCGCCTTCGATCGCGAGGACGACGCGTACTTGCCGATGAAGTGGTTGATGAGGTCCAGGATGTCGTCGCGGCGCTCGCGCAGGGGCGGAAGCGTTAGCGGAATGACGTTGAGCCGGAAAAACAGGTCGGCGCGGAATTTCCCCTCCGACACCAGTATTCCTAAGGAGCGGTTGGTGGTGGCGATGACGCGCACATCGATGGGAAGCGGCCGGGTGTCCCCCAGGCGGTCGATCTCGCGCTCTTGCAGAACACGAAGCAATTTCGGCTGAAGGCTGAGCGGCATCTCGCCGATTTCATCGAGCAGCAGCGTGCCGGTGTGGGCCAACTCGAATTTCCCGGCCTTGGACGCCATCGCTCCGGTGAAGGCTCCGCGCACGTGACCAAACAACTCGCTTTCCAGCAGGGTGTCGGGGAATCCCGCGCAATTCACCGCCACAAAAGGCCGCTGGCTGCGCGGGCTCGAGCGATGCACCAGGCGCGCCAGCAGCTCTTTTCCCGTGCCGCTTTCGGCTTCCAGCAGAATGTCCGCATCGGTGCGCGCCACCTGCCGCGCGCGCTCGATGAGGCGCTGCGTGGCCGCTGAGCTGCCCACAAACTCGCCGGCGCCCGGCGGAGGATTAGCCTTGCGCGAGCCCAGCACGCGCGTCGCTGCTTCCTTGAGCTGGTCGAAGATGATGGGCTTCACCAGGTAATCGCACGCGCCTTCGCGCATGGCGTGTACGGCTTCCGGAACATTGGCGAAGGCGGTGAGAAAAATCACCGCGGTATCGGGCGCCATCTCGCGCACTCCCTGCATCACTCGCAGTCCATCGCCATCCGGCATGCGCATGTCGGTAACCACCAACGGGCACGGCGCCTGGCGGAAGCGTTCGAGCGCCTCGCTGGTCCCCCCGGCGGTCGTAACTTTCCACCCTTGCCGGCGGAAATTCGCCTCCAGTGCGGCGCGCATGGCCGCTTCGTCGTCCACGACGAGAACTTGATTCATCTTCCCTCCGTTCGGAAACTCGAACTAAGTTGGCTGCACAAAATAACGCGCTGAATTGTGCGGCACGCCGGGGTAGCCACGGTCAACTCGCAGCGCGGGTTGACCGTGGGCTTGTCTCGCGAACCCACGGTCAGAAAAGCCCTGACCGTGGCTACCCATGCTGAAACTAGAAATTCGAAACTGGAAATTCGTGTGCGGGGCCACGAGTGTCCTGAGTCAGAATTTCGCTTCATATTTCGCCCTGGGGATAATGCAAGCTTTCAGCCCCGCAGGGGCGAAATATCGTAGCTCAAGGCGCCAGCCCTGGGGCCGCGAGCTCACCCCGCCTTCGGCTCCCCTCTCCCGCAGGGCGGGAGAGGGTCGGGGGGAGAGGGTGGGCACCTGAAACCCACGGCTTGCGCCGTGGGCTACGATATGGCGCCCGCTTCGCAGGCTGAGTTCTTAAGCGAACTTCTAACTCAGGCCACGAGTTTCCAGTTTCAGATTTCCAGTTTCCTCTTCTCCGCTCTCCGGGCGGCTCAAAGGCAGCGTTAGAGTAAAGGTGGTTCCGCATCCCTCGCGGCTTTCCACCTGAATCGTGCCGCCGTGCTGCTCCACCACCCTGCGCGTAACGGCCAAACCCAGGCCGGGACTTCCTTCCCGCGTGGTAAACCCGGGCTCAAAAACTTTTTCATGGTTCTCCGCGCGAATGCCGCATCCCTGATCCGCAAAAGCCACGGTAGCGACAGGAGGGACATGGTCGTGAATGACCCTGACTTTGACGGACAGCGTTCCTCCCGGCGTCATCGCCCGAAAGGCATTGAGCGCGAGATTGAAAAATGCCTGCTGGAGGCGTGAGGGGTCGGCGAGAATGGCGATGGATTCGCCCCGTGCCTGCCATTCAATCCGCATCTCCTTTTGCCGGGCCAGCGGGCACAGAAACTCCACCGTTTCCCCCACCAGGCGAAGAAGGTCGACGGGCAGGAGTTGCGCCGAAGGTTGGCTGTGAAAGTGCAGAACGTTGTTCACGGTTGCCGCGAGCGACCGCAGGCCCGCCTGAACGTGGCTGATCCACGGTTGCAACTCCGCCTGGTTCAACAGGGCGTCGGCCAGAAGTCCGGCAAACAGCTCGAGACTCCCCAGGGGATTGCGAATCTCATGCGCGAGCAGGGTGGCGACCTCCGCCAGCGCCTGGGCGCGCCGCGAGACTTCGCGCTCGCGTTCCAGTTGCTTGGCCACAGTAAGATCGCGCAGGATGAGGATGGATTCGTCGCCTGACCCCCTAGCGCGAATCGTGGCGCGACTGACGCCCACCGCCCGCTCTCCCCGGGGATCGTCCACCACCCACTCCTCTTCCTGGCTGAATTCATTCTTGGGTAGTGCCGCCAGCAGGGACCCCAAAAGCCGGGGGACACAGGATATCGAGCCTCCCTCGCTGCCCGAGTTCAGCAGACGGCTCGCCTCCGGATTGATCATTCGCAAGTTCATATCGCCATCGAACACCAGAACGCCGCAGGGAAGACCTTCCACGATGCTGGCCAGATAAGCGCGCATTCGCTCGTTCTCTTGCAAACTTTGCGCCAGGCTGCGGTTCTTGTTTTCGAGCTCATGCCGCAGTCGCCCGACTTCCGCCTGCAACTTTGTGTAGGTGGTCTCCAGCGCTCCGGCCGTCTGCGTGAAGGAAGCAAACGCCGCCGCCAGGGCCATTCGCGCCGAGCGGGCAGAGTCCGCCTGCGGGGCAAGTTTTTCTTGCCGGTCAACCGATATGGTG
>JASHTO010000553.1 GCA_030040515.1 Terriglobia bacterium | reverse complement strand
ATTGTGGCGCCCGTGCTGCAACTCATCCACGCTTCTGAGCAGGTGGGCCGCGGAGATTTTTCTCCAGACCTCCCACCCGTGGCCGACAATGAATTCGGAGTGCTTTCCCAGAGTTTTTCCCAGATGACCAATGCCCTGCGCCGAGAGCGTGAGGAAATCGCGTCATTAAATCGCTTTTCGGAGGCGGTCACACAGTGCACCTCGGAAGTTGAGGTTTATGACTTGTTGCTCCACTCCCTGAAGGAACGATTCCAGCCGCGGCAGGCCATCATCTTCAAGCTCAATGCCGCGGAGAATTATCTTGAAGTCGCGGCCACGCTCGTCCCACTTTCCAAGGAGGAAGGCGCGTGGCCGGTGATCGAAGAGCCCCACAATTGCAAAGCCGTGCGCAGCGGACGCTCCTTCGTGGTGAACGACGTGCGACTCGAGCCACTCTGCCCCTCGAAATTCATTCTGCCTACGGAGGGCAGCTATTACTGCGGTCCTTTGATCGCCGGTGGAATCATCATCGGGTCCATGCGCGTCGAGGCGGCTCCCGACCTGTGGACTGCCGAGCGGCAGCGCCTGCTGGAGAGTTATTTGAGCGGCGCCGCCTCCGCGCTCTCCAACCTGCGGTTGCTCGACCGCATGAAGCAGCAGGCCAACATTGACATGCTGACCGGCCTTTACAACCGGCGCTTCCTGGAGGATTATGCACGCAAGCTCTTTGCCATTGCGCGCAGGCGCGAGCAACCCGTGGGGCTGATCATGCTGGACCTTGACCATTTCAAGAGCTTTAACGACATTTACGGACACGAAATCGGAGATCGGGTTCTGCGCCACTTCGCCAAGGCCGTCACCACTTGTATGCGCGAAACGAACCTCGCAGCCCGCTACGGAGGCGAGGAATTTGTGGTCGTTCTGCCCGATACGAGCGCGAAGGCGTCCTCCCTTGTCGCGGAGCGCATCCGCAAAGCGGTCATGACGATGGTCGTTCCTTCCAATACGGAAAAGCCGCTCCCGCAGCTTACCGTAAGCATTGGAGTGGTGGCTTTTCCCGAACACGGCCAAACCCTGGAAGAAGTCATCCAGGCCTCCGACAAGGCCTTGTACGAATCCAAGCGCGGAGGGCGCAACCGCGTGACGATGGCTGCGGCGCCGGAGGCCGCGGGGGGTTAGTCTTTTCACCAAGCTTCTACTGAAGAAGACTCCAAGCTGTGCTATCATCCTTCCCTGTTTGCTGCCTCCTCCCGCTTGAGAATGCGACACGCGACGGGGGGAAATAACCGCAAGCCAGGTAACGATCGCTGAAGCGCGTTGCACGCGCCGGCAAACAGCACCATGGCAAAACACGCGGCAAAATACTCTCGGGCATTGCTGTCCCGCGCCAAGAAAATCAAGTTGCTGCTCATGGATGTGGACGGAGTCCTGACCGACGGGAAATTCTATTACGTTCCCCGGCCCGGCGGGGGATTGCTGGAGACAAAGGGCTTCGATTCGCGGGACGGTTTGGGCCTGCGGCTGGCGCATTATGCGGGCCTTAAAACCGGCATCATCACCGGGCGCAGCTCTCTGGTTATCGAATATCGCGCGAAAGACCTGGGAATCCATTTCCTCCAGCAGGATTCCCTAGAGAAAGTTGAGCCGTACGAAAGAATTCGGAACGCCGCCCAGGTGAAAGACTCTGAAGTTTGCTATGTGGGCGATGATTTGACGGATTTACCCCTGCTCACGCGCGTCGGTCTGGGGATCAGCGTGGCCAACGGCGACGACTTGGTTCGCAAACACGCGCACTACTGCACCCACAAGCGAGGCGGCGCCGGCGCGGTGCGTGAAGCCATTGAATTGATTCTGATTGCTCAGGGGAAGTGGGCCGCGATCCTTAAGTCCTACCTGCGTGGCGATCGCTCCCTGAACCTGAGGACTTATGACGAGTCCGAGAAGCGCCCTCTTTCGCGTGTGGAAAATTCCCGGCGGACGGCACGTGGCGGAGGTTTCCCCGGTCCATCAAAATAATCTGGCCTTCGGGGATTTTATTACCGATTTGCCATGCCCCGCGGTCGAAACATCGCTCCTGCCTGGCGAGCCACCAGGCAGCGCGGCACCAGCCGTTGCATGAAGAGCATCACCCGGTTGATGAATCGCGTAACGGCCAGGGTGCGTCCGCGGTCCAGCGCGCGCAAGCCTGCTTCTACCACCGCCTCCGGAGATTGCAGTCCACCGGGAAAGCTGATTTTGTCAAACTTCCCGGCCTCAAAAAAGTTCGTCGCCGTGCCTCCGGGACAAAGCGCCAGAACTTTGACGCCGTAGGCACTCACCTCTTCGGCGAGCCCCATCGAAAAACTGGTGACGTATGCCTTGGTGGCGGCGTAGACGCTGGAGTAGGGAATCGGTTGAAAGCTGGCGGTAGATGAAACATTGATGATGCTGCCGCGTCGTTGTGCGATCATCACGGGGAGGAGCAGATAAGTCAACTCGGTGAGCGCGACGATGTTTAAGCGGAGCATTTCCGCTTGGCGGGCGATGGGCAGTCGCCAGAATTCACCGTGGGCCCCAAATCCGGCGTTGTTCACCAGAAGATCGACGACAATGTCGCGCGCTTTCAAGTCGGAATGCAGTTGCTCGGCGGCCCCCGGCGCGCTCAGGTCCTGCTCGATCACTTCAACCCGCAGCGAGTATTTTGCTGCGATCTCGGCCTTAATCCCTTCGAGTTTGCTTCTGGACCTCGCCGCCAGGGCGAGATTCATCCCGCGAGCCGCAAGGGCGCGCGCGAAGCATGCTCCAATGCCACTCGACGCCCCCGTGACCAATGCGAAGCGGTCTTGCGCTTCACGAGCCGGTGCGAAGTTTTCACGGATTTGCTCAGGCATGACGGGACCTCCGTTCCCGATAGGCGGGATTGACGTGGCGCTGACCGGTTGCCATCAGGCGCTCGGCCTCGGCACGGGATTTGATTCCGCCTCGCGCACCCAGAGCCGTGCAGTTGAGTGCGGCCATGGCGTTTGAAAAATCGAGCGCACGCCGAATCTCCCAGCCCGCCAGCAAAGCGTAATCAAACGCGCCATGGAAAACGTCGCCGGCGCCGGTGGTGTCCACCGTTTCCACCACGTACCCCGGCGAATAGATGAAGCGGCCCGCATGATAGACCAGCGCTCCGTCGCGGCCGAGCGTCATGCCCGGCATACGGATGCGGTATTCACGGGCCATGTATTCAAGCACCTTGAAAGGGTCGGCATGGCCTGTGACCGCGGGCAGGAAATGCGTTGAGGCGATGAGATAATCGATGCAGGGAAAAAGTCTCTCGACATTCTTGTAAGCCGTGTCGAGATCCGCCACCACCGGGAGTCGCGCCCGCCGAGCCCAGCCTGTCGCCCGCAGCGCCGCATTCAAGTCACACCCATCCACGTGCAGGAGGCGCGCGGAGGTGATGGCGGTAGCGTTCAGTTCTCCCGGCTTCATGGCCAGGCGTGCGTCGCGATCCCAGAACACGGTTCGCTCTCCGGTTTTTTGGTCCACGACAATGATGGCGTATTGATTGGGGACGCCGTGGACAACCCGGGCGCCCTTCAGGTCAAGACCCTCGCGGCGCAGACTCGCGAGCTGCATTCGTCCGGCGACGTCGTCGCCAACTTTACCGATGTAACGCGCGCTCAATCCGAGGCGGCGGCAGGTGACCAGAGCCGTGGCCACTTGCCCGCCTGCGTGGATGGACGAGGTAACGACTCGCTCCTTGCCGCCCAGGGCGGGGAACTCGCGGACTTCCATGACACTGTCCGTGGCGTTCAGGCCGATTCCGACAACATCCACTCGAGCGCGCACCAGTCCAACCTCCACGGGCTGCACAGTCGATACTTTATCATCGTTTGGCGAATGGGGAGGCGGCGCAGTTTCCGGCACGATCGGTGGCTTTTATCGAAGCGGCTGATGCGGCAGCCTGGCATCATCAAGCCTGCCCCACCGTTTCGAATCCGACCGCAACCCTGTCGGATTGAGGTATATTCATCCATCGTATGATTCGATGAGCGGAAGTGGAGGGGCTACGATGTCAAGTCTTAAGGGTAAGGTCGCAGTCGTCACCGGAGGGGCGCAAAGCATCGGGTTGGGCGTAAGCGAAGCCCTGGGCGCTGCGGACGCGGAAGTGGTTATCGCCGATATTCGAAAGGAGCGCATGCAGCGATCCGCTGAGGTGCTGCGCGGGCGCGGCTGCAAAATCAGCACTGTCGAACTGGACGTAACCAAGGACGATTCGGTACGCAGCATGGTGCAGCAGGTAAGGGCGCGGCACGGGCGCATCGACATTCTCGTCAACTCCGCGGGTGTTCCGCCCAACGTGGTGCCTCTGATTCACCTTAGCACGGAGGAATGGAATCGCGTCCTCGGCGTGAACCTGCTGGGCGTCTTTCTTTGCTGCCGGGAAGTCGGCGCTTTGATGGTGCAGCAGGAGGGCGGGAAGATCATCAACATTGCGTCTATCAACGCGACGGGCCCTGCGGCCTTGTCTGCGGCGTACAACGTCGCGAAAGCCGGAGTGGTTAGCCTCACTCAGACGCTGGCCGCGGAACTCGCGCCCTTCGGCATCAACGTCAACTGCGTCAGCCCGGGTCCCATCACCACGGAATTTCACGACACTGTGATGCCGCAGCGCGCCGCCACGCTGGGCATCACCCGCGAGGCCATGGAGGAGCGAGTACGCGCCTCCATCCCGCTGGGCCGGTGGGGGAAAACGGAGGATGTGGCCAAAGCCATCCTGTTCCTTGCTTCCGACCAGAGTGAGTGGATCAGCGGCCACAACCTGGTGGTTTCGGGCGGCCTGGCGGGCGTCGCCGCTGCGCCGCCCAAGCAGGTGGTGCGCGATTGGAAAGGGCCGAAAGGCAGCTAAACATCTGCGTCTAGAGTGAGCGAGCATGGCGGAAAAGCCTGTTGTACTGGTAACGGAGCGCATTGCAGACGTGGGAATTCAGCTTCTCGACCAATCCTGCTCCGTCAAAGCTCCCTGGCGCGACGGACGGACGGCCACGAATGACGACCTCGGCGCCGCCGACGCGATCATTACGCGTCTTTTCAAAGTCACGGAAGCGGTGCTGGCCGCTGCTCCAAAATTGCGAGTGATTGGCCGGCACGGCATCGGTCTTGACAGCGTCGACCTGCCAGCGGCGACAAAAAGAGGAATTCCTGTTGTCTTCACACCCAGCGCGCAGACGATGCTCAACGCCGTGGCCGAACACACCGTCCATCTGATGCTGGCGCTGGCAAGGCACACGGTTGCCGCCGACCGGCTTGTCCGGGAAGGAACTTTCGACCATCGCGGATCGCTGCAAGGGTTTGAGCTTTGCGGAAGAACGCTGGGAGTGGTTGGTCTGGGAGCAATCGGCAAAAGGGTGGGGGATATCTGCCAGGCGGGTTTCCGCATGCGCGTGATTGCGTATGACCCCTACACTCCGCCGACGGCCGCCCCGACAACGGTCACAATGCTGGGATCGTTGCGCGAGTTGCTGGAACAATCGGACGTTGTGGTTCTGCATCTTCCCTCAACGCCGGAGACGCTCCATCTGATCAACACGGAAACCCTTCGCTTCATGAAGCCGTCGGCCATGCTGATCAATACGGCGCGTGGTTCAGTCGTGGACAGCGTGGCGCTGGCGGAAGCTCTTCGCCAGGGCCATCTGTGGGGTGCGGCGATGGACGTTTTCGAAAAGGAGCCGCTTCCCCTCGACCATCCACTGATGTCCGCGCCCCGAACGCTGTTCTCACCCCATATTGCCAGCTCCACCGGAACATCCCTTGAAAGAATGGCGGAATTGGTGGCTCGCCAGGTGATTCAGGTGTTGCAGGGTGAGCGGCCGGAGCATGTGGGGAATCCCGCCGTTTACAACCAAGGCGGGTCAACTTACTGAGGCGGAGAGAGTATAGTTACAACGTCCGATTGTAGCGGCGGTCTGCGACCGCCGTTTTCGGCGCTCATGGAGCGCCGCTACAAGGGGAGATCTGTTACAATATTTTGTCATCCTCAATAAGCTTCAAGTCTGTTTTTTTGTGGAGCGTAGTCGTTTCAGCTCGCGCGCAATTTGCCGGTCTCTTGCTTCAATCAACTCCGCGGGCTGCCGCCGGCGCCAGTCGTAAAATCCCGCTCCGGTCTTCATGCCGAGCCGGCCCTTTTCCACCAATTCCGAAAGCAATTTTCCCGGACCTGGATTGGCGGCAAGATCTGCGAGCAGGTACTCATGAATCTTGTGGATCAGGTCCAGTCCGACAAGGTCCATATTTTCCAGCGGCCCCATCACAGGTAATCGGAGGCCGAAGGTCATCCTGGCCACAGCGTCCACGTCCTCCGCGGAGGCGATGCCGCGGTCAACAATGTCAATGGCCTCCCGCCAAAGCGCGTGCAACATGCGATTGCCGATGAAGCCCGGCGCGTCAATATTCACTCGCACCGGATGCTTCCCGATGCTCCGGCAGAATTGAGTCGCGGTTTGGACGGTTTCATCCACAGTGCCGGCCCCGGCAATCACTTCCACCAGCGGCATCAGGTGCGGTGGATTCCAGAAGTGAGTGCCCACCACCTGGGCCGGGAAACCGCTGAGCTTCCCCATCTCGGAAATGCTCAGGCCGGAGGTGCTGCTGCAGAAGATTGCCCCGCGCGCCCCAGCCGCAGCCAGCGCTTTCCAGAGGCTGACCTTCGCCGCCATGTCTTCTGCGATGCCCTCCACCACCAGATCGGCTTCCCGGTCGACGGGCCCCAGATCGGGCGTGTAAGCGATCTCCCCGTACCGCGGCGATTCCTGGGGGAACTCTGCGGCCATCCAACGGTCCAACTGTGCAAGGTCGCCGCGCGCTTTCGCCAGTTTCTGCGCGTCTCGGCCGTACATCCACACGCGATAGCCCGAGCGCCAGCACGCCAGCCCCAAAGCCAGGCCGATTTGGCCGATGCCGCAAATGCCGATGGTTCGAGTTGAGGTGATGATGGGCACATTACACCTTCACTGTCTCGACGGGGTAAGGCCAGGGCACTTGGGAGAGCAGTCCGCCGTCGACGTAAATCGTCTGGGCATTGATAAACTCTGCCTGCGGCGAGGCGAGGAAAACCACCGCCCCCGCCACGTCTTCCACGCGGCCGATTCGCTGCAAGGGGGTCAACGGCGCCCAGGTGCCGGCGTAATCGGGCGATTCGGCTTTCGTGCGCTCAATTTCAATCATGCCTGGAGCGACGCAATTCACCGTGATGCCGTAATGACCCAACTCCACCGCGGCCACGCGCGTGAACATCTCGATTCCACCCTTACTGGCCGTGTAGGCGACCAGGTTCGGAAATGGCGCTTTATTGGAACCCGAACCGATGTTGATAATCCGCCCCTGCCGTTTCGCCGCCATGTGCCGCGCCGCTCGCTGCGTGCACAGGAATGTGCCCTTGAGGTTTGTGCGCACGACGCGATCCCACTCGTCTTCCGGCAATTCCATAAGCGATTTCCAGGTTTGGACTCCTGAATTGTTCACCAGCACGAAGGGTGTGCCCATCTTGTCCAGCACTGCGTCGAACATCCTGTTCACTTCCGCTTTGAAGCCGACGTCAGCTTTCACCGTTTCGGCCTTGCGCCCTATTGCGCGGATCGCCTTGGCCGTCTCCATCGCTCCGCGCTCATCCTGGTGATAGTTGACGGCGACGTCGAAACCGGCGCGCGCCAACCCGAGCGCGATGCCTCGTCCCACGCCTTTGCTTGCGCCCGTCACGAGCGCAATTTTCTGGGTCTCACCCGTCTTCGATACATTTTCCATATTGGTCGATTCCTCTGTCAGATGGGCTGAAAATATAATCCTGTGGAATATGTGGCTGGGAGGCAGGGATTCGAACCCCGATACGCAGATCCAGAGTCTGCAGTCCTACCGTTAGACGACCTCCCAATGGGCCTTGCAGATAGAAGTAAACGGAGGCACCGGCGCTTGTCAAGATTTCTTTTTCAAGCTGTCAAAGCTCTTTAGAAATGTCCCCTTTCTTAGCTCATTAGAAGTGTCCCCTTTTCGTTTGGTTTGTGTTTTTCCTCTCTGGTTCTGGTTTTTGCTTTTCCGTTGGGCCTGCCCGGAGCGGAGCCCTGCGGAGCCCGAAGGGCGGAGCGCTTAGGGCGCAGCGGAGGGCAGGCCC
>JASHTO010000552.1 GCA_030040515.1 Terriglobia bacterium | reverse complement strand
GATTAGGGCTTAACGATGGAAGCGGGCGCTCAGGGCCGCCTTGGCAAGCACGTGGCCGTCCATCGCTGAGGTCTTGATCGTATCGCCGCCGCCGTGAAGCAGTACGGGCGGAATGCTATCTGACTTCACACGGCTGTGGACCTCATGATTGAGATTAAGGTCGTTAACAGGCATGTCCCACAAATCGTGCAATTGGTTTTTCGCTGGATCCCCGAGTCTTAGAGCCTTGCCGCAACGGACTTTGTCTCGGTGTAATGTTCCATGACTTCCTTTCCCATCTCGCGGCCCCAGCCCGATTGCTTATACCCTCCGAATGGCCAAGCCGGGTCCCCGTAATTGTGCGCATTGATGCAGATGGTTCCCGCCTTGATCTTTCTGGCCATGGTGTGAGCGACCCGCAGATTTTGCGTCCAGACGCTGGCCTGCAGGCCGTACTCGGTGTCATTCGCAAACTTGGCTACGGCGTCGAGGTCCGCATCGTCGAAAGACTGCACGCACACCACCGGCCCGAAAATTTCCTCTCGAACCACGCGCATGTCACGATTGGTCTTCGCCAGGACGGTCGGCTCCACAAAATAGCCGCGTCCCTCGCCGGCCTTACCACCGACCACGACCTCTGCCCCCTGGCTTCGGCCGGACTGGAGGTAACCGGTGACGCGGTTGTGCTGTTCCTTTGAAACCAGTGGCCCGAGATTGACAGTAGGGTCAAGCCCGTGTCCGACCTTGAGCTTGCCGGCTTCCGCCACGACCCCGCTGACGACGCGATCGTAAACCGATTTGTGGGCAAACAATCGGGATCCCGCCGTGCAGCACTGTCCCTGATTGTAGAAAATGGCCGAGGCGGTGCCGGCAATCGCCAGATCGAGATCGGCATCCGGGAACACAATGGCAGGCGATTTACCTCCCAGTTCCAGCGACACTCGTTTCAGATTTCCTGCCGACGCTTTGACAATAAGCTTTCCGACCTCAGTTGAACCGGTGAAGGCCACCTTGTCCACGTCGGGGTGCTCGGCCAGCGCGGCGCCGGCGGTCTCGCCAAACCCGGTAACGATGTTCACAACGCCCTTTGGCACACCGGCTTCCTGGATGAGTTCGCCAAAGCGGAGAGCGGTCAGCGGAGTCTGCTCAGCGGGCTTCAGGACGATCGTGCATCCCGCCGCCAATGCCGGGGCTAACTTCCAGGCCGCCATCATGAGCGGGAAGTTCCAGGGGATGATCTGGCCAACCACTCCCACCGGCTCACGCAGCGTATAAGCGTGCCAGTTTCCCTCACTGGAAACGGGAATGGTCTCTCCATTCAGCCGCGTCGCCCAGCCCGCCATATAATGAAACATGTCGATCGAGCCCTGCACGTCGCCGTTCCGTGCGTTCGTCACAGGTTTACCATTGTCCAGCGCCTCGAGTTCGGCGAATTCGTCGCGGTGCTTTTCCAAAAGGTCGCCGAGCCGCCATACAATCCTCGACCGTTCGCCTGGCGAAATGCGCGACCATGGACCGGTTTCGAATGCCCGGCGAGCGGCGGCAACGGCCAAATCGATATCCGCCTTGTCGCCGGAAGGCACGTGAGCGATGACCTCTTCTGTGGCGGGATCTTCCACCGGAAAGGTCTTGCCGCTTCGTGCGGTCACCCAATTTCCATCGATCAGAATTCTGTGTTCTTTCTTGAGGAACTCAGCAGCAGCCCGGCTGAGGGCTGGTTTCTCGATTGCAACGGTCATATCCACCTCCTGTGACTGTAGATTTTACCTATGGAAACGCCCGGTTAGGGCTGCCTTCCGAAATCAGTTTCCGGTATAGCTGATACGCCAAATAGAGTTCGTTCCATCGTCGCTCACCAGCAGCGAGCCATCCGGGGCTGTCGTCACACCGACGGGGCGGCCCCAGACGTGCCCATTGTCTACCACAAATCCCGTCATAAAGTCTTCGAATTCGCCGCTTGCATGCCCGGTCTGGTGCAAGGGCGCGCGAATCAACTCATAACCCACGCGCACGGCCTTGTTCCAGGAACCGTGCTCGCAGGCGAAAATATCACCCGCGTACTCGGCGGGAAATTGCTTGCCGCTATAGAAAGTCATCTCCAAGGATGCGTTGTGGGGGTTCAGAATCACGTCAGGAGTAATGACTTTGTCCTTCAACTCCGGGTGCTTCCCTTCGTGCCTGGGATCCTGGTGGCCGCCCATGTACCACCACGGCCAACCGTAAAAGCCACCCTCCTGCACATGGGTGATGTAGTCGGGAACCAGGTTGTCACCCAGGGCATCACGCTCATTAACGGAGCACCACAACTCACCGGTAATCGGATTGACCGCCATGCCGACGCAGTTTCGAATGCCGTAGGCGTAAACTCGCAAGCCTGTGCCGTCCGGGTTGAACTCCAGCACGTCCGCGCGATTCTTTTCGCCGGGCGTCGTATCCGGATCGTTGATGTTTGAGCCGGAGCCCACCGACACGAACATCTTGCTGCCGTCCGGCGTGAACTGAATGTCGCGCGTGGAGTGGCCGCCGGTGGGCAGATCGATCAGGTGTTCGGCCTTCCCCCGCGCGTGCAAGTCGCCGTTGCGATAAGGGAAGCGCATCACCTCATCCGTATCCGCCACGTAGACCCATTGCGGATCCGGCCCCGGGGGGTAAAAGTTGATGCCGAAGGGATGGTTCAGGCCGGAGGCAAAAATCTCAGACTGTGCGGGCTTGCCGTCCGCAGTGATTCCGCGATAGATCCAAACGTTGCCGCCCCCGGTTTCAGCCAGAAAGACATCGCCATTGGGCGCGGTGCGCATCAGGCGGGGAGTATGCAGGCCGCCGATTGCGAATTGCCCCACTTTAAATCCGGCGGGAACCTTCGGCCAGGCGTTTTCGGGTCTGGGCACGACTTGCGGACCATTACCCGACGACGAAGTGGCGAAGGGAGCCGGCAGGTCCGCCAGCGTAATCCTGTGGATTTTGCCCGGCTCTTCAAAACGATAGTCGGTAAAGGGAGGCTTGGGCGGGGGCGCGTCCACGCCCTCGCTGGCCGCTTCCGACGCCGTCATGCGGACGCGCGGAGAACC
>JASHTO010000551.1 GCA_030040515.1 Terriglobia bacterium | reverse complement strand
TGGAGATTTCCCAACCGATTACGTCGATACCCAGCCTTTGCATTTAAATTGACACGCTCGCCGTTACAGGGTTAATGTTCCCGCCATACCAGGTGTCTTGCAACACCCTTAGAAAGGGGAATACACCTCTTGACCTCAGCCATAAATGCCAGAGAGGAACCCGGTGCGGGCATCCAGCCCCGGCGAACTGACCGCATCTCGATCAAGCTGCCCGTACAGGTTTCAGGATCAGACACCGACGGCAAGAGCTTTACAGAAAGAACGCACACCCTGCTGGTGAGTCGTCACGGTGCCAGAATCCTGCTTCAATCCGTCCTCGCTCCCGGTCAGGAACTCATCTTGCACTGCACCGCCACCGGCAAACAAGCGCAGATCCGCGTGGTGGGTCAGGTCGAATCGAGCGAGGAGGGTTTCCACTACGGGGTAGAGATCCTGGATTCCGAAGTCGACCTTTGGGAACTGGTTTTTCCACCCCTTTCCGAGGGGGACAAAGCCGCCGCGCGCCTGTTGCTGGAATGCGCCGGCTGCTACGCGCGCGAGCTAACCTACCTGAACGAGTTTGAGCTGGAAGTGTTCCAGGGTAACGGGGTGCTCTCCCGCATATGCAAACGCTGTTCGAATATGACCCTCTGGAAGCAATGCACCGCCGGGTCCATCCTGGACCTCGCCCCCCCGCCCGTCCCGAGCCCGTCCCCAGCTCCCGTGCGCAGCCGGAATGAGCGCACCGAGGGTCGTGTTTCGATCAAAGCCGAGGCGTGCATTCGCCACCCCCAGGAGGGAGAGGAAATCGTGAAGACCCTCAATGTTTCTCGGAGCGGCTTCTGCTTCAAAAGCTCGAGGGCCTATGCGCCGGGGATTGTGGTGGAGGCCGCCCTGCCTTACACCCGGGAAGTTGGAAATGTTTTCACCGCCGCAAGGATTGAATACGCCGAACCATTCCCCACCGAGGCCACAATTATTTATGGGGCTTCCTACGTTCGAAACTCCAGAAACCTTCGCGCCAAGCCGGACCACGAGCAAACCACGCAGTAGCGAAAAAATGGAAAAAGGGTGAAGTCGTAGCGCGGGCGTCGCGCCCGCTGTGGCGTGGGCATCCTGCCCGCGCCAGACGCGGGAGCAGAACGCTCCCGATTTAACCTGGCCCGTAGTGGGTCAGTTTGAATTCCGTAGGGGCAGGGCTTGTCCCTGCCCTTCAGTCCAGCGAAGTTGAGCAGGGCACCCGCAAGGGGTGCCCCTACGCCGAATTTTCAAATTGACCCACTACCAACCTGCCCCTGCGCATTGACCTGATTGGCTAAATGCTCTACGATTGACCTATCGGGGTCCGAGAGGAGAGCGGCAGTTGAAGTTTCAAATTGATCTCGAATGCGAAGCCGACGGGCGCTGGATCGCCGAAATTGCTTCACTCCCTGGAGTGATGGTTTATGGCAAGACCAAGCAGGAGGCGGTAGCCAAAGTCAAGGCGCTGGCTCTCCGCGTGCTTGCTGACGAGGTGGAGAAACAAACCCGCCGCTCCACCCGCCCCCTTGACGTTTCGATTGCCTGCAGCCATTGAGCACCTGGCCAAGCACCAAAGCCCGCAGAGTGTTGAGAGCCCTTTTGAGAATCGGCTGGGCCATAAAGTCGCACAAAGGTTCTTCCCACCTTCAACTCATTCACGCGACCAAGGGTGATTTCACTTGGGCCTTCCACGACTCGGACGAGATTGGCCCCAAAATGCTCGCCCGCATCGCGAAACATACCGGCTTAAAACCTGAAGACCTCTGATGGTAGGCTGCCTACCTACCCCCGCCGCGCGTGCGGATCAAATGCAGCGGATTAATTCGCGCCAGGGCGTTTTTCGAGCCTTCCTCGATGTGCTCGGAGCGCTCCAGAAATTCCTTCTGGACGTAATCGACGAACGCCTGCATTTCCTCCTGCATCATTCGCATGCGCCGGCGCATGTTCAGGATGATTTCGATTCCCGCCAGGTTCACGCCCAGGTCGCGCGTGAGGTTCAGGATGGTTTCAAGCTGCTCCAGATCGTCCTGGGAGTAGAGGCGAGTGTTGCCGTTGGAGCGCGAGGGGATCAGCAGGCCTTCGCGCTCATACAGGCGCAGCGTTTGGGGATGAATGTTGTACATCTCGGCCACCGCCGAGATCATGTATCCCGCCTTGCCTCGAGTTTTTCGTCCCCGTTTTCCCATGGAAATTACCTGGTCGTCAGTCGTCGGCAGAACATCAAAATTCGAAAAAGGTCAAATCGACTGAAAAGCCTACACGCTTCACCCTTCATCCTTCAAACTTCCTCAGTTCGGCTTCTCCCCCGCCTCCCTCAAAGTTTTCCGCGGATCGTCAGGGTTAAGTCGTGCCAGCTCGCGAAGAATCTCTTTCGTGCGCTCATCGGCCACGCGCGGTACCATCACCTGCACTTCCACAAACTGATCGCCGCGCAGCTCCGGTTCGCGCAGCGAGGGCGCGCCTTTCCCGCGCAGGCGCAGCTTCTGCCCGCTTTGCGTTCCGGGCGGAATCTTGATGGTGCTCAGGCCGTCGATGGTGGGCACCGCAACCTTCGCTCCCAGCGCCGCCTCCGTGATGGTGACGGGCAGCTTGACGTAGAAATTATCGCCCTTGCGCTCGAA
>JASHTO010000550.1 GCA_030040515.1 Terriglobia bacterium | reverse complement strand
TCACCTTGGGGTCGGGAATGATGTCGGTCACCAGCGCCTTGACGATTCCATAACCGAAGCCCGCCATGACGCCGTCCAACTCCTGCTTGACGGCTGTGGCGATGTCGTTCTGCTGCTCAAAGGCTTCGTCAAGATTCATCTTGGGCACGTGGCCCAGAATCACGTTGAAGACGAACGAAGCGATCTGTTCCTTCGGGTCGGAGAGCTTGTAGTAGGCCTCATAGACGCGGTCCGGCAGGACGTGGTATTGCACGGACACGGGAATACTGACAAAGACATTGTCCTTGGTCTTGGTTTCCATCTTCACGTCAAGCTGCTGAACGCGCAAATCCACGCGCGCCGCGACTTGTTCGATCCAGGGAAGCTTGAAGTTCAATCCCGCCCCGGCAATCCGCACGAATTTTCCGAAGCGCTGCACCACCGCCGCCCGGGCCGTGGCCACCGTGAACAGTCCGGAAAAGAACGTGCCGATTCCAAACAGAATCAGAAGCACGAAAAGGAAAGTAACGAAGCCTGCCATATTCTCCTCCTTGGGTTGGGGATGGTGGATCGGGTTCCTGGGCGGGCGCGCCGCCAGATAGTTGCGAAAGTTGCGGGCGAGTTGGCAGCCGCTTTGATCGCCCAGGCTGCAAGCTTTGTCGTAATCCGCCAGGGCTCTGGTATTGTCGTGAAGCCAGGCGTAAGCACCGCCGCGTTTGCCGTAAGCTGAACCATCGTCCGGATGACGCTCCAGGTATTGGCTCCAGTTGCGGACGTCGTCGGCCCACGCGCGGTTCTTGACAAGGACCCCGTCGAGCACCTGGTAAAACCGAATGTCGTCCGGGTTCAACTGAATGGCGTGCTCGAGGTCGGCAACGGCTTCCGCGTTTTTCCCCAGGTGCGCTTCCAGGGCGCCGCGATTCAGATAAATGAAGGCCTGACGGCGAACATCGCCGGCCGATGAGGATGGAAGCGTGGTGGTCGGCGCCTGCGCTGCTGCTCGCGGGCCAAAGCAGCCCGCCAGGAATCCAAGTGTCATCCCGATGAGGCGTGCGGTGGACATTCTTCCCCACATGCTTGTCCTCTCGCGGCACCGATTCAAGACCGAACCCATCCAGTTTGAAAATTACCTTTGGCGAAACACCCGGATTCCGGGTCATGCTACCACTGGCGCGAAGTGTGCGCAATGAGTTCGGGGACGCTGGCGTTGCCTTTTCAGAGACGCCACCTTTTGCGATAGTGGATCAGTTTGAAATTTCGACGTAGGGGCACCCCTTGCGGGTGCCCGGCCCGATGTCGCTGAACTGAAGGGCAGGGACAAGCCCTGCCCCTACGGAATTCAAACTGACCCACTATGCCTTTTGCCCTTCGTTTGTCGCGGTTTTATAATAAGCGGGCCGTGGCGAAATCGCACCGCGCGGGAAGTTCTTGGCGCAGAAGGATGCCATCGTGGTCTTGCCGCTATCGGATCGGGAAGTGCGCGTGCTCGGAGCGCTGATCGAGAAGGAAATCACCACGCCGGATTATTATCCGCTGTCGCTGAATGCGCTGGTGAACGCGTGCAATCAAAAGTCGAACCGCTCGCCGGTGATGGCGCTGGATGAGGCGGCCGTCCACGAAGTGCTGGACGCATTGAACAAGAAGGGATTGGCCGGACCCACGTCCACGGCGGAGAGCCGCGTGACCAAATACGCGCATCGTGCGCCGGAGGTCTTCAATTTTGGCCGGCGCGAAACGGCGCTGCTTTGCGAATTGATGTTGAGGGGCGCGCAAACACTCGGCGAACTGCGCCAGCACGCCGAGCGCATGCACCGATATGACGATTTGGCGAGTGTTGAGGCTGCCCTGCAGAAGCTCATCGAATGGCAGCCGCCGCTCGTCAAGAAATTGCCCCGATTACCCGGCACCAAGGAACCACGTTACGCCCAGTTGCTGGCCGGCGAGAAGGCGGAATGGACTGCGACGCTGGAAGAAGCTCCGCCTGCATCTTCTTCTCACTCCCCTGACGGCCGTATTCCCCTGCTCGAAGAAGAACTTAAGGAAGTGAAGCGGCAAATTGCCGAGCTGAACCGCCAGCTTTCGGAATTCAAAAAGCAATTCGAGTAGGGTGATGCCTTGCGATATAATTAAGCGCATGGACGTCGAACGGACCATGCAATTTATCCTGGATGCGCAAGCGCGCCTGGAAGCGTCGGCGCAGCGGCACGATGAGATGCTCAACAAAAACGCTGAGCAGATTGCTGCGCTGACGGCCTCTGTGCAGAAGCACGACGAGCAGCTTGCGACCATCACCGACTTAGTCGGGCGGCTGGCGCAGGCGGAGATTCGCCTGGTGGAACAGGTGCGCGAGAACGAAGCCCGCTGGGCCGAACAGCATCGGGATCTGGACAAGAAGATGGCTCAGTTCCTGGATCGCATGGACCGATATATCAAAGGCTCCGAGGGCAACGGCCGCAAGCGGCATTGATCAGTTCCCGCAAATTTCCCAAAGTATCTGCAAAACAAAAGGGGACCGGTTTCCCGGCCCCCTTTTTGCTGTCTGGAGCGTATTCACAACTTCCCGATCAGAACAGTGGTGTTGGCCCGGGCCGCAGCATCACTTGGCTTCCGGCTACGGTCACTGCGGTTGCTCCGCTGGGCGTAGAGAAGACCCAGCCTCCCACCGATACCACATTGTTCACGGCAAGTCCCGCAATACTGTCGGTTGTGAAGTTGCTGAAAGTGGTTGCGGAAGTGGTTTGCACCGTGATGTTCACGGGAACCCAGGGGGGGGTGGAGGTGGCATTCGCTGCAGGTGGAATGAAGAAGGCGGGCAGAGTGCTCAGCGTAAAACTCAGCGCGCTGGCATTGACCGCTGCCACCGACCCGGTGATTTGGCTTTGCCCCAGGGTAATGCTGTTGGTGGTAAAGGTGATGGGCCCCGGGCCCATCCACGCGCTGGAGCTGGCGGAAGAGTTCGACATGGAGCCCTGAACCGCCACGAAGACATCCTGACCCACCATCAGGTCGGAAGTGCTGGCAAAGCTCAATCCACTGGGAATGGTGAAGCTCCCATTGTCAATGCCGTAGGTCACTCCCGTCGATGGAACGGTGACCGAAGCACGCTGGCCAAAGCGGAACGAACTGGGCGTGCCCTGGCCCTTCTGGATAATCATGTCCATGATGGTGTTGCCGTTTGAGGTGCTCAACCGGATGATGTCGCCTTCAAAGACCGTCACTCCG
>JASHTO010000549.1 GCA_030040515.1 Terriglobia bacterium | reverse complement strand
TCCATTATGGATGGAGGAACGTGACTTCCCGCAAGGGGCGAAGTGCAGTGGCAGGGGTGGAGGGACTCGAACCCCCGACCCTCGGATTAGAAATCCGATGCTCTATCCGGCTGAGCTACACCCCCGCAAACCTCTTTAGCTTACTTCAATCGGCGGGCGTTCATCAAACCTTCCCTCCTGCCGGACGGGCCTCATTGGGCTGACTGCGCCCAGCCTCTCTATGCGCGTCTGGGTCAGGCTCTTCCGCCATGTTTGCGTCCAGGACAACCGATCTCACTGGGCTTGCCCTTAGTTTGCGCGCATCGCAAGCGCAAGTTGCAAATCAACGCGAAAATCGGCACAATAAACCGAAAACAATCCAGGGCGTGAAAAGCAAAGATGGGAATTGATCGCCCCTTGAGAAAAGCCGTGCCCAATCAACCCAATGAGTTGGTTCTTAGTCCTGACTCTTCGCATGGTCGTCCGTCCAGCGAATCCGCCAACTTGGATGTCCTGCGTTCTATTGCCGTGCTGCTGGTTTTCGTTTTCCATTATTTCGACATCCGCGGTCTCGCGGGACGATTATGGGGCTTCGCCTGGCATGCGGGAAGACTTGGGGTCCTGATCTTCTTCGTCCACACCTGTTTGGTGTTGATGTGGTCACTTGAACGCACCGATCACCCGGGCGAGCATGTGTTCATTCCATTCTATGTCCGTCGCGCCATGCGCATTTATCCACTCAGCATGGCGTTTGTTCTGTTCGCCTATATTTTTGATACTCGATGGATTCCCCCACATCTCTGGCAAAGTCTCACATTGACGGAATATTTCCTCTTCAAGGGTCCAGGGCCGAGGTTCCCACCCCTTGTTGTCCCGCTTTGGTCGCTGCCTCTGGAGGTTGAGATGTATTTAATGCTTCCCCTCCTTTATTTCCTCCTCCGAAATCGACCCATATTTTACACAGTGATGATGTGGGCAGTTTCGGTGGTCTTTGCAATCAAGCTGTCTGACTTAGGACAGCGGTATGTAATCCTCCTCTACGTGCCATGCTTCCTGGGTGGAGTGCTAGCGTGGCGTTTGATTCGAAAGCGCGATTATCGCAGGCTTCCAGGCTGGACTTGGCCGATTGCTATCGGGGTGGTTTCCGCGACCTGGTTTGCCTCGATTCCAGCTACTTATGAACTCTCCATCGCCCTTTTTGGCGTCTGTCTTGGCTTGGTCATTCCGCTGTTTCGTGAGATTCGGTCGTCCAAGGTGAGATTGGCCGCGAAGCTCGTTGCGCGTTACAGCTACGGTATTTATCTTTCGCACTTCCCCATCATGATTTACATCCTGGGCGACAGTTACTGGCCCAACCGCGCCTTTAGATACATTCCTCGAATGCCCCAGATCGTCCACTATGCGCGTCCGATTGACCTGATCCTGGTCACGGGACTTACGGCCGGCGCTTCAGTCCTGCTCTATCACGGAATCGAGAAGCCGGGAATTCAACTGGGGCGCAGGTTAGCGGAACGGCTTGCCCGGCCAAACAGGGCTCGCGTTCTCATGTTGGCCGAATGAACCTGTTCCTTCATGGCTCAGAGCCCATTGGCACCTTTGTGGTTGTCGGCGGGCTTTCTGCAGAACTTCCCACGTAAACCGTGTAATCGCCCGGGACCAGTCCCCACGCATTCTTCTGGACATTGAAGATGGCAAGATTCTGCGGGTCAACATCGATGGAAACGGTTTTGGACCGGTGTGCAGCGAGAGGCACCTTCTCCCAACCGATCAGGCGTTTGAAGGGAGCGCCCGCGGCCTGTGGCAACTGGGCGTAGACCTGTGCCACCTCTGCCCCGGCACGCTCGCCGGTGTTCGCGATCTCGAAAGTAACATGCAGTCCCTCGGCGGCGGATACTTTCAAGCCGGAATGCGCGAATCTCGTGTAACAGAGCCCGAAGCCGAAGGGAAACAACGGTTCCTTGTGCTCAGCCTCAAACCATTTGTATCCCACTTTCAAGCCCTTATCGTAATTCACATCAAACGGCGGAAAATCGATGTGCGCGTGGTGGTCAGCGTTTTCCGGGACGTACTGCAAACTGGTCAGACTTGGATGGGGCAGGTCGGCTTCGCGCTTCGGGAATGTCACCGGCAGCCTGCCGGATGGATTGACGTCGCCGAAAATGATACTGGCCACGGCCTCCGAGCCGCGGATGCCCGGATACCACGCCTCCACAACCGCGCCGACCTTGTCGATCCACGACATAGTCAGCGGCCCGCCGTTTTGCAGCACCACGATGCAGCGCGGATTGGCTGCCGCCACGGCCGCGATCATCTCATTCTGAGTGTGGGGCAGCAGAAGGTTGCGCACGTCGTAGTTCTCTCCGGTGTGTTGATGCACAAACAGCACGGCCACGTCCACGGAAGCTGCGAGTTTGGCGGCCCGCGGAATGTCAATGCCATCGTCAAACATCACCGGCGCGTTGGGGAGCCGCGCGCGCATCACGCGGAGCGGGGAAGACGGGTGCCAGCCGTAGGCGTTCCCGGGCACAGCGGTTCCTCCCGCGGGCGTTACCTGGTCGGAGCCACTGCCCGACAGCACGCCCGCCTCCGCGTGCTCGCCGATGACCGCGAGAGTCTTGATGCGCGACGCATCGAGAGGCAGCAGGCTGTTGGCATTTCGAAGCAGCACGATGCCCGCTTCTTCGGCGCGCTGGGCTTCTTCTGCGCCGATAAAGGGATTCACGGGCCGCAACACGGGCGGATGGTCGAAAACGCTGAATGCGAATTCGGTGCGCAGAATGTGATGCACCATGTCGTTCAGGCGCGCCATGGGCACCTCGCCATTTCCTACCGCCGCCTTGAAGGAATCGTCAAAGTACTTGCCGCCCGGCATCTCCTGGTCCAGCCCGACGAGCGCGGAAGTCGCCGCGCTGTGCGCCGCTCCCCGATCGGGCATCACCCAACCCGGAAAGTCCCACGCTTTCTTCAGCTCATCGTTCAGTAAGTAGGAATTTTCACAAGCATAAATGTTATTCAGTCGGTTATAAGCACACATCACGGTGCCGACCTGGGATTCCTGAATGGCAATCTGAAATGCCCGCAGTCGGTTTCCCCAAGGGCGCGTTGGTCGATCTTGACGTTCAACACCAGTCGGCCGGTCTCCTGGTTGTTCGCGGCGAAGCGATTGATGTTGCCGATCACTCCTTGCGCCTGCGTGCCTTTCAGCTCGCTACCGAGCATTTTCCCCACCAGCAAGGGGTCTTCACCCAGGCACTCGAAATTGCGGCCGTTGCGCGGCTCGCGAATCAGGTTGGCGGTGCCGCCCAGCGATAGGTTAAAACCCAGGTCGTGGGCTTCACGGCCGATCAGCGCCTCGAAATTGTAGGAAGCCTGCAGGTCCCAACTGGCTCCATTCGCCAAAGCGGAAGGCAGCGCCGTGGCATATCACCCCGTGTACTCGATGTTCGCCACGCCGGACCTTCCATCGGTCATCTGCAACGCAGGGATTCCGAGCCGGGGAATGCCGGCAAAAAATCCTCTGCCGCCGAGTGAGTTCTGCAAGGCTTCCTCACCGGTATCGCCGTGTACGAGAGTGATTTTTTCGTCCAGGGTCATTTGCTCAATCAAAAGGTCGGCGCGCCGGTCGGGCGACAGTGATTTATCGGACCATGGCCCCTTGAGCGCGGGCACAGGCGGCTTGTGAGTCCATTCCTGTGCTTCTGCATTATGGATGTTAGCGAGGCTAATCCATGGCCCAGTGAGTGCCAAAGCCAAACCGATGATAATTGCGCGCTTTGAGCAAGATGTCATGAAATGCGATCCTTTGTTTTCAGCAACTTCTGGGGTAATCCCCCAACAGAGAGTTTCGAAACCCGCAGGTGGATTATGAGGCCACAATGGTTTTCCCTGCGTGCTGTGCCCCCCGATTCCTGCCATCCTTTGTTTTCAACAGCATTCCAGGTTCGTTCGCAAATACTGTTCTCTCGGGCTATCTACTGCTTCCCCTGATTCTGTGATCGGGAGACACAGAGGTTGATGCCCTTGAAGGCGACAGCTCCTTTGCCCTTATTGCCCATTGGCACCTAACCTCATCGGCTGCTTGATAGTGAAAACCGATAGATAATTCATGTAGCATACACTCTTTGTGTAACACCATCAACTGTGCGAGCCCAGAGTGGAGTGGGGCTATTGACCTTAGGAAACATGGCGGAGCCACGTACCAATCGGGACATGGCGGAGCGGGTCGGATTAAGTCCTGCTCGGACACAGCGGCATCAGGGTCACGGAGCGCCACCATTCGCCGTGGGTGCGGGCTCGCCATGAGTAGTTTGAGACGGACGTACAGCGGAGTTGGGTTACGCAGGGGTCGGAGCACGCGACAGCCTGATCTATCTGTCGTCCGCCAGTAGGTAGGTATGCCTTCTGTCAATCGAGTGCCGCGAAAGCTCGAAAATGACGGCTTTAGCCGCCTCGAGAACGGCCAATGCGTCCGGCTCCACTCTCGGCCCCGGTCCCAATTCGGGGTGCAGGACACGTTTCGCAGCGAGCCGGACCTCGTGGGCCAAACTCAGCCCTTTACGGGAAAGGGTCTTCCGTTGGGCTGCCTTGTCGAGCATCTCGTTCAAGGTCGCATTCGCAACGTCAGGTTTTCCATAGAATTTAGCAAGTTTTCTACGAAGGGCATCTTCGACAGCCGTCCGCGCGAGCGCCACCGCAGCCGCCAGCAGTCCAAATAGATAACACGTTGCGGCTTCCCTCAAACAGACAAACTCGGATTTGGAAAGCCCCGAGAGCGTCAAACGTGAGAGCCGAGTCGTACGCTCGACAATACCTGGGATCGCTTTGAGAATATCTCGGCAGTAGAACTCGTCCAGAAGAACTGGATCGCTGAAATAAACAGCGGCCTCCTCCTTCGCGGCTGGAGCAAAGGTTTTGCGCCATTCAACAACCTTTGCCCTGATGTTATCAAGTCTCTTTTGATAATCCAGATCGGTCTGCGTGCGGCGCACGCGTAGAGGATACATGCAAAACTTTTCAGCCTCACGAAGAAGGTGAGCGGACAATGTTTGTGCTGGCGGTGGCTTCATCCTTCCGCCCTGCGCCGAACGGTCTGCGGCGCGCATTCAATCGCAGTTGATTCATGTCCGCACGCTATAGCAGGGTGCTTCCAGAAGCGTTTGTTGGCGAAAGCCTTGCCAGAGCCGGACTTGAAGTATCTTTCCAATTCTCTGGCCAGTGCCTCGGTTTCAACGGCGACGTAGCTCTTCAGCGTGGCTGGGAGATTCTGCTTTGTTGAGGCAACTTGTCCCGCTTGGTGAGACGAAAGACGCCGCCTTAGATCGTTCGTCGATCCTACATAAACATCGCCATTGTTGAGTTGGAGGAAATAAGTGTACCACATAGGTTCGGGTCTCCCTTCGCTGGAAAGAAGCTTCGGGAGACACCCTACGCCAAAGCTTCGGGTGTCGCGCCACCCTACTCGAAAGCTTCCAGTGGCCTGCCATCCTTCGCTTAGGCTACAGGTGGCCCGCCACCCGAAGCTTTAGCGTAGGGTGGCGGAGAGGGTGGGATTCGAACCCACGTCACGATTGCTCGTGAACACGCTTTCCAAGCGTGCTCCTTCAGCCACTCGGACACCTCTCCGTGGCCTCTTCATGAGCCGGGCTTGGGAATTGCCCGCGGTTCATCGAGTATAGCATCGAGAGGCGAATGCCGCTACCGCGTGCCGCATGGGCACGTCAAAGCCGTATCAATCTGGAGTGCGGGAGCTCGCTCCCGCTTTTCTGGCTGGCAGCTTGCTTTCAGTCCCTAGCGAGCCTGCGAGCAAGCCCGCCGAAAGCGGCAGCAAGCTCCCGCACTCCAAGGTTGGTCCCAGCCGCCATTGTCCTGTTTTCTAACAGTTGCGGAACTCTGACTTACCCCTGCTGAATGCCGGTCTCGCGATTTCCATCCGGACAATTGGCTACTTAAACCGATGATGAAATCTGAACTCGATCCCGAAGACGCCGTTAGGATCGCGGACTCCGAGAATCGACATGTTGTTGCCGATGTTCAGTTCAAATTGCACGATGGTGTACTGCGAATAGGCCGTGTCGGTGATATAAGTGAGCGTCAAGTCGTGGGTAATCTGCTCCTCCACGGTGACGCGCTCGCCGGAGCTGAGGCCGGGCATGCCCACATCCGGATCGATCTTGATGCGGCTCACTCCGAAAAGGTGTTGAATGCGCCCGCCAATCTGGCTGGAAAGGGCTTCAGAGAGAATTGCCGAAGCGCCGATGCTGGTCGTGGGATTGCCTTGCAGGGCAGGGAGGGCTCCTTCCTGCGGCACGTATCCGAGAGCGAGAAGCGAAATGATGTCGGTCTGGGCAAGCGGAGGGTCCGAGCGATAGGAAAACTTCAGCCGGTCGAAGGGGCCGGTGATATCCAGCGTCAGGTTGTAATTCTGCACCTGCGTCTGTGCCTCAATGTCCAGGTAGGCCTGCGTGCGGAAGGGGTTGGTCATATTCATATCCCCGCGCACCAGGGTGTAGCGATTGCCCCGAAAGATCGTTTCGCCGCTGAGGAAGTGAATGGTCCCAACCTCCACAGGGTTGGCCACCGAGCCTTGCAAACGCATGTCAATGTCGCCCACCATGCGTAAATTGGGGGTCTGCAACTGCACCGGGGGATTGGAGGTCACGCGAATATTCAATCGAATCATGGAGGCAATGGGCGAACTGCCGATGCCAGGTTGCTCACCCATGGGACTTGAGGCTTCGAAAAACTTCGTGAGGATGTTCCCATTCTCGTTTTGGACCATTTGGTGAACAACCAGGTCGCCTTGCAATTGGGCCTGCCCGATGCCGCCTGCGAAGCGCAGATTTCCGTCAAAGACGGAGGTGAACATGGGCGGATAGCGGATGCGCACCTGGCGAAGCTCGGCGTTTACTTCATACCGGGGACTCTCCACAAGGGTCACAAATCCGGTCAGGCTGGCGGTTCCGCCGCCGCTGGTGCCGCGCAGGGAGCGGATAACGGCCCGCTCGCCTTCAAGCTGAATCGTGCCTTGCAGACTATTGAGACTGAAGGGCAGCCCGCTGTAACCCAGGCTTAAATCCTGAATATCCATGGAGCCGTTCATCAGAGGGCGAGCGGAAGTGCCGGCCAGGCGCAAATGCAGGGTCGAGCGGCCGGTGGCCTGAAGATGAGGGTCGAAGACGGTCAGCAGGGTGGCATTGGCCGTGCCTTCGGCGGTGAAGGCCAGTGCCCCGCCATGGCGGAAGTTCACGTTTCCCTCGATGCCCAACTCGGTGGAAGGTCCGCGCATGACGAAGCGGGTGAATCCAAGGTTGTCGTTGGCGTAGCGCACATCCAGGGGTTGATCGTTCCGCCATTGGATGCTCGGGAAGTCAACTTCCACATCGGTGGCATGGGATTGGAATTTGATTTCTTCGGGGGTTCGCAGCGGGCCGGCGGCGTGCAAGGCGCCGCCCAGCATCACCTGAGCTGCAAATTCCCGGCTGAACAGGGAGCGAATCCACGGGTCAGCTCGCAGGCCCGAGTACTCGCCTTCCGCCGTCATCGGCCAATTCCCCTCGGCGGTGGTTCTGGCGGTGAAGTGCAGGTTTCCCGCGGGACTTTTGTCATTAGCTTCGAGTGTCAGTTCCTTTCCCTCGCCATTCAGCGAGCCGGAAAGCTCACCCAGCGGCGTCCCCGAAATGCTCAGGTCCTGAATGCGCCAGGGGCATTGCAGGTGAAACTCCTCGGGTGTGCCCGATCCTCGCGCCTCAAATCCTAAACGCCCTTCCAGGTTTCCATGGGTGGCCGCGCTGGAGCGGTGAATAGGCAAAGTGTACAGATCGGACAACAGAAAATCACTCCCTGTCAGTTGTCCTGACGCGAAGTTGCGTTCCGGCTCCAAAGTCAACTCACCATGAAGATTCCCGCGGCCTTTCGACAAACGAAGGTTCTGGAATTTCCAAACGGAATTTGCGACCTGTACTTGAGTGGAAAAGGAATCAAAAGGCTCGTTATAGAGAGTTCCACTATCAATGCGAAGCGCGCCGATGCCGGCTAGGTTAGCGCGCGTCCCTTCAATCTCCAATTGTCCGGAGATGGAGCCGAGGACGGGAATATCCGAGTTGACGGCGGCCTTCAGCCCCCCCAGCGGAGTACTCTGCGCCTGGGCGGAGAAGCGCATCCTGGAACTGGGAGTTGCCTGCCAGTGGCTAAGTTGAACGGAGGCATTCAGCTCAAGAGAGCTCTTGCCGCGCTGAATTCGCCCATTGGCGAGCTGAACGAAGCTGGGATTGAGAGTGACGCCCGCCCTCAGCCCATCCCACGCCCATCCTTGATACTGGAATTCGCCCAAATTCACATTTCCCTGGAAGGAAGGAGCATCCAAGCCGCCGCTGAGTTGCCCGGAAACCTCCGCGCGCGATTTCAGCTCCAGCGGAATGGGGGAAGGGAGTTCGGCCAGCGACTGGATGAGCGGTTGCCACTCTTCAAACCTGTCCGTGGAGGCGGTGACGGCGAGCGGGTCAGCAGGGTTGGAAGGCAGGGCGTGCTCTGCGAGCGTGCCCTGCGCCGACAAGGTGGAGTGGGGAGTTTCGAAGCGAGAGGCGTCGAGTTGAAGGACCCATCCGCTTCCCTCCCGGAGAGTGCCGCGCGCCGTGCCGTTGATGGGAAGCGTGTTGAAGGGCGCGACAGCGGGCGCGGCAAAGCCAAGATCGAAATTCGCTTCCAACCCCTGGCCCCGTCCGGACCACGCTGCGTTCAGCCCGCCGGCGGCAATTGAAACCGGGTGCAATTGGGCTACGAAGGCGGAAGGTCCGCTTGCGGAGTTCAGAAACTGCTCCAGCCGCACCTGGCGAACTTGTGAGCTCAATCGAAATCTGTCCTGCGAATTCCGAAAATCCGCCTGCAACGATCCCTGCACCGTCCCACCCCAAATCGAGACCAGGAGATCGCTCAGATTGAGCTGAGCCTTTTCCCAGGCGTAGTTCGAAGTTACCTCCAGAAGCAGCGGTCGGCTGCCGGACGCGAGAATTGCAACCTTGCGAGCGTGTGCCTGGCCCTGCGCAGTGAGGTGTCCGTCTTCATATACGCCCGTTCCGTCCACGACGAGATTGCCCTCGCGTAATGCTGGCGCCTTGAGAACTCGGGAAAGGAAGGAAACATCCGTGGAAGTGTGAAACGATCCGGAAACACACAGAGCAGGGAGGGGCAGAATGGTGAAGGAAGCCACGCCCTCCTCGCCGGGCATTTGCCATGCGAAAGAGGAAAACACCAGGCTCGCGTGGGAGGCCTCAAAGCGGCTGGTAAACTTAACGGGTGGCGACGACCAGTGGGGCGAGCGGAGGGTGGTGGCGGAAGAGGACAGCGTGCCATCATAGACGCCGCGGCCCATACTGAGCAGGATCGCCAGGTCCGTGGCATTCAAATCGAACGACTGCCGCTGATCGTTCCAGAAGAAAACGGCGTGGGAGATGGTGAGGCGGCCAATGGACAGGTTCATCAAGCCAGCCAGGCCTTCGTGGGACGAGGCGGGTTGCCCAGCGCCCGGCAGGTTGGTGGCGCCCTGGGCATCGGTGCGAAGGTGCACCTCGATCCCTTCCGTATCGAGATAGCGCAGACGGAGGCGCCGCCGGAGGAGTTGCGTGGGGCGGAGGCCCGCATCCACCTCGCGCACGGAGATCAGCGGGTATTCGCCGGGGCCCTCCGAGCCGTGAATCACCAACTCCCGCGTTGTTACCTGAAACAGCCAGGGCCGGAAGCGGAAATAGCCAATCTCCACCCGGCCTCCCGTGAGGTCCTCGATGCCGGCCACAACTCGGTGCTCCAACACATGCTGGAACCAGCCGGTGCTCATGATGATGAGCGCGACCAGGGCCAGCACCAGCACGCTTTCCACCAGGAAAATCGCCATGCGGACCGGTTTGGAAACTTTCCAGTGCGTAAGCAAACCTCGCTTCTATTCAGACCACGATAAATTGTAGCGTCGTAACCACCCCCGCGCTTTCCCCCCTGAATCAGGAGGGGAGCTCTTAACGGCTCCCCTCCTCAGATGAGGAGGGACGATCCCGCAAGGCGGGACGGGGCGGTAGCCAGCATAAAATGAAGAAACTCCGAACGGCGGTTATAGACCGCCGCTACAGCTCAAAATTTAAAAATCAATCCCTCAAAAAGAGTGAAACCGCACGCGCGAGGTGGGTTTCAGCTCCTCTATCCATTGGTCCAGCAATTCGTTGATGCGTTTTTCGGTAAGAATTTCGCGAATCCGGTCCTCCACTTCGGCGAGCGGCGGCGGCTCAGCATTGGGATTCTTGGTTTTGAGTTCCGGGACGAACGTGGACCGATAATAATCCTCCACCTGATCCTCGCTGGGCGAAGCGGCGGGGCGCAGGCGCTGATCGATGAGGCGCAGCATCAGCTCCTGCTGGGCGATCCGGGCGGTCACCTCAGCCTCGCTCATTCCCAGCTCCGAAAGGACGCGCGGAAATTCTCCCGGGCGCGCGAACTGCTTGCGCAATTCGTTCAGCCGGGCGGCCGCCGCCTTTTCGCTCTGCGCCTCTTCCGCCGGCCCGGGATTCTCTTCGTGGGTCAGAAGGTCCTGGTAAGTCAGGTGCTCGCGCGCGCTGTCCAGTGCGGCAGGGCTGGGCGGAGGCGGAGGCCACACGCCATCCAGAAATCGTTCGAAGCGATATTCCTGCTCCACGTCCCTCGAGGTGATGGCGAAACTGCCGATGGAGGCCGTGACGCTGTCGAGAGTTTGCGCGGCCGCAGAAATATTGCCGGAGAACAACGCACACACGACGAGCAATATGTACGCCCTGCTGAGGTTGAGCCGATGAGATAAACCGACGGCTCCGTCCGCGGCAGCGGGAGCAGTTTCGCTGGCATCAGGCCTTCGAAATTTCACGAATGACGCCATCAAAAGCTCTGTCCAAAATTCACGAAGTATTGGAAACTCGATAGGCGTTGCACCTGCGTCGTGGTGACCTCGTTCACGGTGCTTACCACATCGTAGTGTGGGGGATTCAGGTTGTAGCCGAAATCAAGGCTCAGTGGCCCCACGGGTGTCTTGAAGCGGAGGCCCAGGCCTACGGCATTCGAAGTGTAGTCAAAATCCTCCGGCGAGCTTTGCGTAAATTTCAGCAGGCGCATTCTTCGAATCGTGGTGTAAACATTGCCGGCGTCGTCAAATGCCACAATGCCCAGGC
>JASHTO010000548.1 GCA_030040515.1 Terriglobia bacterium | reverse complement strand
GGCGGCCCTTGCGGCCGCCTTTGGGCAACCGCGAGGGTTGCCCCTACGACGGCTGTGTCACAAAGCAACTTACTTCTTGCCGCGGGCGGCCGCCGCTCCCTCTGCGGAGGCTGCGGCGGTGGCCGGCTCGTGATGAGTATGAATATTCAGCGCCTTGCGCACTTCGGCTTCCAACTTTTTCCTCACGTCGGAATTGTCGCGCAGAAACTGCCGGGCGTTTTCTCTTCCCTGCCCGATGCGCTCGCCGCCGTAGGAAAACCATGCGCCGCTCTTTTCCAGAATATTACGTTCGGCGGCGATATCAATCAGGTCTCCCTCGCGCGAGATCCCTTCCCCGTACAGGATATCAAATTCCGCCTCGCGAAAAGGCGCCGCTATCTTATTTTTGACGATTTTCACTTTGGTGCGGTTGCCCACCACGCGGTCGCCGTCCTTGATGGAGGCAATGCGGCGAATATCCACGCGCACGGAGGAGTAAAACTTCAGCGCGCGGCCGCCCGTGGTGGTTTCGGGATTGCCGAACATCACTCCGATTTTTTCGCGAATCTGGTTGATGAAGATCAGGCAGGTTTTGGATTTTGAAACCACCGCGGTCAGCTTGCGCAGCGCCTGCGACATCAGCCGCGCCTGAAGACCGGGCAGCGAGTCGCCCATGTCGCCGTCGAGCTCAGCCTTAGGCACCAGCGCCGCCACCGAATCCACCACCAGAACGTCAATGCCGTTCGAGCGAACAAGGGTCTCAACAATTTCCAGCGCCTGCTCCCCGTAATCGGGCTGCGAGACCAGCAGGTTGTCAACGTCCACGCCCAGCTTCTTGGCGTAAACCGCGTCGAGCGCGTGCTCCGCGTCCACGTAGGCCGCCATGCCGCCGCGCTTCTGCGCCTCCGCCACAATGTGCAGGGCGATCGTAGTCTTGCCGCTCGATTCCGGGCCGAAAATCTCCACCACCCGGCCGCGCGGAACTCCGCCCACGCCCAAGGCGGCGTCAAAGGAGATGGCTCCGGTGGGAATCACCTCCACCTGCACCAGAACGTCCTTCGTGCCCAGACGCATGATCGAACCCTTGCCGAACTGCTTCTCGATCTGCGTCAGCGCCAAGTCAACCGCCTTGGTCTTTTCCGTCCGCTCTTCCGGCATGTTTGTTCCTCGCTTCTCAGGAGTTTGTTCTGCCTTCTTCACCCATAACTATCGGCGGCGAGGTGAGGTTAGATGAGAGAATTTTAATTGTTTTGTCCTTTGGCATAACTCCGAGCCACCGCCGCGCGGGACGGTTTCAACCGTTGTGGACGACCTAGCTCGCGCCTACCATAGCCCTTATTATCCCCTAAACGAGCCGCGAGGAGCTAGAATTTTACCTGGCAGGAGTTTATTTCGCGGCAGTTTGTACAGGCATCCCGCTGCCGCGAATGAAAGTGCTGCCAATAGGCAAAAGGGACTTAACGCGGTGGCCAGAACAAAGTCTTCTGTATAAAGGCCGAAGTATCTTAAAATCTCTGGCCTCCAGTGTTTGGTGGCAACAAACACGAGCAGGAACCCGGCGCTGACCCCGAACCAGAGCCACCGCCGGCCCCATCCCGCCCGTGCGAAGAACGAAGGAATGGCCAACAAGAACAAAAGGGTCATCATGCTCAGAGCATTCAAGGCGTATTCGGAGGTCATAGACTATCCACCGCCTGCAGCGTTCTGCCTGCTGCCTTCCGCCTACTATACTCATAAAACCCCCCGCCCTGTCTTGCGGCCGAGCCAGCCGGAATTTTGTGTCATGTTGCTACACGTCTGCCGTCGCCGAGCCGAGTCTGGAATTGCTCGAGGGGGAGAACCGTTATTCTTTTTTCCAATTCATAAGTGTCGCTGCCCGGGTAGACCACAAACAAATGTCGCAGATTCAGGTCCTCAAGCGCAATTCGCATCGACTTTGTGAATCCCGGCGCATCGCCATATTTGATTTCCACACCGTAACGGAGGCCGCGCCTGAGCAGCAAGAGGTCCAGCTCCGCGCCCGATTGGGTTGCCCAAAAGCAGGCATGAGGTTGGCCGGCCAGGCCCAGGATCTCTTCGATGACGAATCCCTCCCAAGAAGCGCCCAGCTTTGGATGGCCTTCCAAAGAGCCGAACGTGGGAACATCAAGAAGAGCATGCAACAAACCCGAATCTCGAATATATACCTTTGGAGACTTCACTTGCCGCTTGCCGAGGTTTTCATGCCATGGCGGAAGTTGCCGCACCATTAGAGCTCCCGTCAAAATGTCGAGGTGCCGCTTGATGGTGGGGTGAGATTCACCCAAAGACCTTGACAGCTCGGAAGCGTTCCAAATCTGGCCATGATAGTGGGCCAGCATCATCCACAGGCGGCGAAGGGCCATGGGCGGGGACTCCACACCCAATTGGCGGATATCGCGTTCCAGAAACGTCCGGATGAAGTTCTCTTGCCAAGAGCGCGCCTCAACATCGCTTTTCGCCAGGAACGCGCGGGGAAACCCGCCGCGCCACCATCGCCTTCTTAAATTCTTTTCACCCACCTCCGCAAGGTTGAATCCGCTCATTTCCACCAGCGAGATTCTGCCCGCGAGCGATTCCGAGCTCTGGCGAAGCATTTCGGGCGAAGCGCTGCCCAGAATCAGAAAGCGCGCAGGAAGAGGCTTCCTGTCGGCGAGGACTCTTAGGATCGGAAACAGTTCCGGCCGGCGCTGGATTTCATCGATCACCACCAGCCCCCGCAGATCGCGCAGAGCAAGCATCGGTTCGGATAATCGTCGCTCATCAACGGGATCTTCCAGGTCGAAAAATTCCACCTTATTCTCGCCGGCAACCTGCCGGGCGAGCGTCGTCTTTCCGCATTGCCGGGGCCCATAGAGGGCCACCACGGGGTTGTGGCGAATCGCCCTGCGAACCCGCTCCTGCAAATCCCGGCGAAGAATCATCCTTGAATTATGAACATATCGTTTTCAATATTCAAGGATGGTTTTTGGCTACCTTCTCCTATTGCTTAGTGTATTCGTAGAACCCCCGCCCGGTCTTGCGGCCCAGCCAGCCGGCGGCGGCCATTTTTTCCAGCAGCGGGCAGGGGCGATACTTTGAGTCGCGAAAGCTTTCGTAGAGCACCAGCATGATGTCGCGGCAGACGTCCAAGCCGATCAAGTCGGCGAGTTCGAGCGGGCCCATGGGGTGATTCATGCCCAGCTTCATCACGTTGTCGATGCCGGCCGCGTCCGCCACGCCTTCCATCAGGCTGAAGACG
>JASHTO010000547.1 GCA_030040515.1 Terriglobia bacterium | reverse complement strand
TGCCGTATTGCCACAAGTTGTTGCAGACGGAAATCTTGCCGCAGAAACTGTCCCGCCGGCTGCTGATCAGCATTTTGTTGGGTTCGTCCGGGAAGGCGTGGATGAGGACGGGAACCTCCAGCCCCGCCATGCGCAGGGCATTGGCCACGGCGCGCTCATCGCCGAAATTCGGCAGGCTCACCAGCACGCCGTCAATTTCATCGCGGTGTTGCTTGAAAAGGTCGGCGCATTTCGTCGCATCGTGAAGTGTTTCCACCGAGCCGTACTTGGTTTCCTGCGGAGTCAGGCAGATGCTTCCATAGCCTTCTTTCTCGAGCGTGCGCAGGATTTCCTCGCGCCCGTCGCGAGCCAGAATGTCGGGAAAAAAACCACGATTCCCGATGATGACGCCAAAGGTTGCAGGCTTGGACATGACAACACCCCCCATTTAGAACTTTTTGAAATCTTCCCTACTGGAATAATCCGGCCGGTCATTCTAGCACGCCGCAGCGAAAAAAAACTCACAGCGCGCCCCGGTTTCTCAGGCCGGGAGTGCGCTTGCAATTTCCGGCAAGATGCCCATGACCTGGAAGCACAGGCCGGCATTATGCCGGCCGGCGAAAACGGTCGAGGATTTGATAGAGAATCAGCCCCAGCGCTACGTTCACCAGAAGGGCACTGGCCAGCGCGAGGAGCTGAAAGGAAGGAGGCGTCTCCAGCAGCACGCGCTGGAGAGCGACGAGGCAGAGGTTGTTGATCAGCACGAACACTCCCGTCAACAAGGCGCGGGCCGGCAGGGATTCCAATTCGAAGCGCGTGCTCGCCGACGCCACCAGATAGCCCACCATCGCCTTGGTAATTCCATTGATGCCGATGAAACCGTGCGAAAGCGCGTCCTGGAGCAACCCCAGCACCGTCCCCAGGACAATGCCATAAATCTTGTCCCGCCGTAGAAGGGCAAAGTAAATGGTGATGAGCAACGGGAAGTCCATCAGGCGTGCCAGGGGGAACTTCAGCGGCAGAAGCATTTGCAGGAGGAGACCCAGCAGCACCGCCACGGGAAGGACGGCCGGGTGCACTTGATAAACCGCAACCGGGCGGTGAGTCGAGGTGTGCATCGGCCTCTTAGACTATCAGAAGCGCCGGATTGATGAGGGAGGAATGTGCGGAGGGCTCGTCACTTTCCCCGCGATGGGAGGTTGAGCGCTTGCTGCTCATTGGGGGCGGCGGGCTTGAGGATCACCAGCACCGCTTCCAGCCGGCTCAAATCCACGGCGGGCCGCACGGTAATCTTTTTGTAGATAATCCCATCGCTGGCGTTCGCCACGGTACCCACGGGAAGACCCTTCGGATATATCTGGTCGAGTCCGGAAGTTATCACCAATTCCCCGCGGTTTACCACCTCTTCATTCATAACATATTGGAGGTCGCAATTTCCATTGATGCCGCCCTTCAGAATGCCTTGCACCCGGCTCTGCGACAGGGTCACGCCCACACCGCTGGAGGGATCCGTGATCAGCAGCACCTGCGAGCTGTGGGGGAAGACGGCAAGAATTTTCCCCACCACGCCTTGCGGAGTGATGACGGCCAGGTCGTTGGTCAGTCCTGCGTCCGCCCCTTTGTCAATGAAAATGGCGGTGATGGCGTTGGAATTCTCCCCCGGAGCGGCGTGCAGCGCGTCTTCGCTCGAGGCAATCACCTCTGCGGCAGTGGTCTGATACGCCTGCTGCGCCTTGAAGTCGAGCAGGGTGCGCAGGCGTTGGGTTTCCTCGGCATCCTCGCTCAGTCGCTGGATTTGCGCCTGCGCGTTGACCAATTGGGCCCGCAACTCCTGGTTTTCCTGCTCCGCGTGCCACAGGTTCCGATAGGTCCCGTAAGCATGAGAGCTCAACTCCATCAACCCGCCCAACGAACGCTCAAAGGGATAGAAGGCCTCCACAGCCCAATAGCGGATGAGAGGGACGTGATTGTTGCGGGTGATTTGCAAAGAAAGCACCAGAATCTGCGCCGCCACCACCACCACCAGGGCAAAAAACGACCGGTGCCGCCGGATAAAGGCGGGCATTTCGGGACCTGCGCGCTCCAGTCCTGAGACCGGGCGTATCAATTCAGGTAAATTGGAATCGAACATCGGATTTATTCTATCGCCACCCGGCGCAACAAGTCAAAGTCTGTCAACATTCTACCCGTGCCTAATACCACCGATGCTAAGGGGTCTTCGGCAATGGAAACGGGCAGGCCGGTTTCTTCGCGGATTCGCTTGTCGAGGTTTTTCAGTAGGCCACCCCCGCCGGTCAGTACGATGCCACGGTCGGAAATATCCGCGGAAAGTTCGGGCGGTGTCCGCTCCAGCGCGACGCGGATGGCGTTGAGGATGGTGGAAACGCATTCCGACAAGGCATCGCGAATCTCCGAGTCGTCGATGGTCTGCGTTTTCGGAATGCCTTCGAGCAAGTGTCGTCCCTTGATTTCCATGGTCATGGGCTTTTCCAGAGGGTATGCGGAGCCGATTTCGATCTTGATCTGCTCGGCGGTGCGCTCGCCCACCAGCAGGTTGTACTTACGCTTCAGGTAGGCGGTTACCGCCTCGTCCATTTCGTTGCCCGCCACGCGCACGGAGCGGCTGTAAACAATGCCGGAGAGGGAAATCACCGCGATATCCGTGGTTCCGCCGCCGATATCCACGATCATGCTGCCGGAGGGCTCAGTGATGGGCAAGCCCGCGCCGATGGCCGCCATCATCGCCTGCTCCACCAGGAAGACTTCGCTGGCCCGGGCGCGCATGGCAGAGTCCTGCACGGCGCGCTTTTCCACCTGGGTGATTTCCGAGGGCACGCCGATGACGATCCGCGGGTGAACGAACATGGTGCGGTTGTGCGCCTTTTTGATGAAGTGGTTGAGCATTTTTTCCGTCACCTTGAAGTCGGCGATCACACCGTCCTTTAAGGGCCGGATGGCCACAATATTCCCGGGAGTCCGGCCGAGCATCTCCTTGGCGTCGCGGCCCACGGCTTCAATGTCCCCGTTGGACTTGTTGATGGCCACAATCGAAGGCTCATTCACCACAATCCCCTTGCCCTTGGCGTAGACAAGAGTGTTGGCGGTCCCCAGGTCAATGGCCAGGTCGGACGAGAATACACTGAACAGAGAACGAAGGTTCATTCGTTTGTGAACTCCTGTGCTGATGGACCGGAGTGACGGTTGAGGGGCTTGCTCATTCGATCACGACGGTTTTCTTGATGGTCTTGGTGTTGCCCTTGCGGTCCTGGGCGGTGATTGCGATCTGGTTTGAACCGGAAGGAAGCGGGGAGGTGAAGCCCCGGAACGTGCCGTCCGGCGCAATCGAAAAAACCTGCTCGTTGTTGATGATCACGGTGGAGCCGGGCTCAGTTTTGCCCTGCACCTCAACCACGTGGCCATGTTGGATGGTCTGGGACACCTCCAAGTAGGCTTCGCTCCCGGCGACTTCCTGCACCAGGTTCAAACGGTTGGCCTGGCTGGGCTGGCTCTCCACGCCCTTGGCATCAATCGCGCTGACCATCCAGTAATAGGTCCCCTCATCAAGGCCGGAGACCGTGAGGGAAGTTTGTCCGCTCACTTTTTTGTCCACCACGAAATTAGAAAGCATCACGGAGGGAGAAACCTGAAGGTGGTAAGTCACCGCCTGGGGAACCTCCGTCCAACTGAAGTCCAATGGCGTTGTCTTGGGATCGTGCACCAGCTTCAATTCCATATTGGGCGGAGTCAGCAGGGCCGGCGGCGCAATCACCTTGTTGCGCACCAAGCCGGGCTGCTCGGCGGCAAAGGTTACCTGCTCGTATTGGCCCAGTTGAACGGTGTTCGAGCCGCGGGTCACCGCCGCATGCCCGCTGTCCACCGTGATTTCATGCACGTCTTTATCCGGATCGTTGCGCACGACCGCGCGGCTTTCCTCATTCAACGTGGCCACGGCGTCGGCAAACGAAACCTGAGAAGTGGAGCCCGGTGTTTCAAAGTGGCCCGTGGCCAGGTCCACTGCCCCCGAGGACACTTGCACGGCCACCTTTGTAGCACGCGTCACGGGGTCCTCACGGCTTTCCTCAACCGAAATCATCGCGTCGGGCTTCAAGGTATAATTCGTGCCGTCGGCAAAGATAATCCGCGCCACGCCGTCATTCCCCGTCTGCACGAAGTCGCCCGCCTCCAGGTTGGTATTGAAATCCGCATGGATCCACTGCGACGATCCCGCTTTTTTCACCCGCACCGAGCCGTCCAGGTTCACGAAATGAGCTTCCCGCTTGGCAGCGGGCGCCGGCGCGGGCGTCGGGTTGGCCGCTACGGATTCCAGCATTCGTCGCGTGGTTTTGATGACAAAGTTCGGTGAGATCACGTATAGAATTCCCAGCAAAAGCAGGAACGCCAGAACCAGATAAATCGCAATCGTCCGGTAGGAGATTGTGGTCCACTCGACTTCGACAGCCGGACCTCGCTGGGCTCCGGTAGGATGGGTTCTTGGGCTCATGACACCTGAAAATCCTGCAAGCCTATTCTTGTCGAAACCACCGGCAGGGTCAAGGGGATTTAGCCTCGCAATCAGCGGGCGCCGGGGAACGGCGAAGAGGATTGTTGACGACTCCTACGCTGGGCTAATCCTTTCAAGCCCATCGAGGTAAGGGCGCAGGACCGTGGGGACGATCACCGAGCCGTCAGCCTGCTGATAATTCTCGAGGATGGCAACCCAGGTGCGGCCCACGGCCAGGCCGCTGCCGTTCAGCGTGTGCAGGAATTCTGTCTTCCCCGCCTTGCCGCGCCGCATGCGCAGATTGGCGCGGCGCGCCTGAAAGGCCTCAAAATTCGAGCAGGAGGAAATCTCCTTGTACTCGCGCGCGGAGGGCAGCCAGACCTCAAGATCATAAGTCTTAGCGGAACTGAAGCCGATGTCACCGGTGCAGAGCACCACCACGCGGTAGGGCAATTCCAGAAGCTGGAGAATCTCCTCCGCGTCGCGCGTCAGACTCTCAAGCTCTTCGTAGGAATTCTCCGGCAGCGCAAACTTCACCAACTCGACCTTCTGGAACTGGTGCTGGCGAATAATCCCGCGCGTGTCTTTGCCGTAGGAGCCGGCCTCGCTACGGAAACACGCGGTCCAGGCGCAATGTTTCACGGGAAGGTTTTCGGCTTCCATCACCTCGTCGCGGTAGAGATTGGTGACGGGCACTTCCGCCGTGGGAATCAGATAGTAATCCGTGCCTTCCAACTTGAAAAGATCATCCTTGAACTTTGGCAAGTTGCCCGTGCCGAATAGGCTGGCGGAGTTCACGATGAAGGGCGGCAGAATTTCCGTGTAGCCGTGCCGGCGCGTGTGGACATCCAGCATGAAATTGGCCAGCGCCCGCTCGAGCTTCGCTCCCACGCCCGAATACACGGCAAAGCGCGCACCCGCAATTTTCGTGGCTCGCTCGAAGTTCAGGATCCCGAGCGCCGGACCTAAATCCCAATGCGCCTGGGGCTCGAAATCAAATTTGCGCGGGTCGCCCCAGCGGCGAACTTCCTGGTTGGCGGTGGAATCGCGGCCCACCGGCACGCTCGCGTGCGGAATGTTGGGAACCAGGCGCAGCACTTCGCGCAATTTCTCATCGCAAGACCTGGCCTGTTCGTCCAGCTTCTCGATCTCTTCGCGCAGCGGCTTCATTTCTGCAATCAGCGCGCTGGCGTCCTGCTTCTGCTTTTTGAGTGCCGCGATTTCATCGGAAACTTTGTTGCGCCGCGCCTTGCGGGCCTCCACGTCCGTCAGCAGGCGGCGGCGCTCGCGGTCGAGAGTTTCAAAATCGCCCAGCACGTCGGGCAGCCCGCGCTCGCGCATTTTCTGCTTCACCAGCTCCAGGTTGTCACGGACAAAATTCAGGTCAAGCATCTCGGGAAATGGCTCCTCGAACCACGCACGGCTCAGATTTTGCTGCGCGATTCAGCATTTGCAAATCTAATCCACGCCCGCGCGGCTGTCAAATTACCTGCAATTCAGCGTTTTCCGGCTACAACGCAATCGGCCGCGAGGACCGGAGGACTTCTACTATCATTTGAGGCTAGCGGTGCGGAAGGCTGAATTTATGCGGTAAGTCAAAGGTGCGAGGGCTACGTGACGGCATCTGGGAAGTGCAACAAAATTGTGCAAAAACTTCACGGAGAAATAACGCGATTTTCGGGGGTATTTGATGCTGTTCAGCCCTGGCTGACCCGGCCCGAGGCTACGCGCAACTCATTGAAAACACATGGTTAAGCCTCGCCGCCATTGCCGCGCCCGCATAGATTGCGACTGGTGTCGGCCTTTCAAGATGGTCGGATGGAGAGTCCTTTTCCACAAAGATTTCCACAAGCGTTTTTCGCCCAAAATTGCAGTGATTTAGCGCTTGCCGGGGGCTTCGGCAACGGCGGGCATCAACTTTTCACGCACCGATTGAGGCACTCGGGCCCGCACCAGAACCTTTCCGTCTTCGTATTGCGTTGAGACGACAGTTCCGGCGCGATGCAGCAGCGCCAGGCGCTTCCCGTCCGCAGCCGAGAGCTCAAAGTCTGCCTCCACGAGCGGGTCTGCGGTCAGCAAATCGGCGATTCGCCGCCGCAGGGCGTCCAAACCCTCGCCGGTCTGCGCGGAGACCGCGACACTTTGTTCCTCCGCCTCAATTTTGCGCAGGTCCGAGGGCGCAAGCAGATCCACTTTGTTCCATACGTGCAGGCGGGGCGTGGAGGCAACCCCCAGTTCGTCCAACATTGTCTCGACGGCGGCGTCTTGCGCGGCATGATTCGGGTCGGAGGCGTCCGTAACGTGCAGCAGCAGCCGCGCGTCCTCCAGCTCTTCGAGCGTGGCGCGAAAGGCTGCAACGAGGTGAGGCGGCAGTTTGCGAATGAAGCCCACGGTATCGGAAAGCAGCGCGGTGCGATGGGCGCTGAGCGGCAGGGCGCGCACGGTGGGATCGAGCGTGGCGAACATGCGCGCCGAGGTCGCCACACCGGCAGAAGTAAGCGCGTTAAAGAGCGTGGATTTTCCGGCGTTGGTGTAACCCACCAGGGCCACGGTGGCCAGGTTCTGATCGCGCCGATGGGCGCGGTGCAGGGCGCGCTGCGAGCGGACGCGCTCAATGCCCTGACTCAGAATGCGAATGCGGCGGCGGATGCGGCGGCGGTCGTATTCAAGCTGCTGCTCGCCGGGACCGCGCGTGCCAATGCCGCCGCCCAGACGCGAAAGCACGGTTCCGTGGCCGGAGAGCCGGGGCAGCAGGTAATTTAACTGGGCCAATTCCACCTGGAGTTGCCCTTCGCGGCTGCGGGCGCGCCGGGCGAAGATATCGAGGATAATTTGCGTGCGGTCGATGACCTTCAGGTCGAGGATTTTCTCGAGGTTGCGGAGTTGCGTGGGAGTAAGATCGTGGTCGAGGATCACCAGGTCGGCGCCGGCGGCGCGCGCCTCAGCACGAATTTCGTTCACCTTGCCGCGGCCCAGCAGCGTGGCGGGGTCGGGCTCCGGCAGGCGCTGCATGGCCGTGCCCACCACGTGGGCGCCGGCGCTGAGCGCCAACTCCTTCAATTCCCGCAAGGAATCCTCCGCGTCGGCAATGCCCGCCGGCACGCCGTCGCGGCGAGTGGATTCCCACCCTGCCAGATAAGCCTTCTCTGAAACTTGCGGCCCTCGAATGCGCTATCCCTCCGGGGTCACGGGCGCCGCGGCCGGGCCCGCAGCGCGCGGCAGCACGACCGTGGCAATCGCATGCTTGAAAACCATCTGCTCCTGATGATTGCTTTCCAGAATGAGCGAGTATTTGTCAAAACTGCGGATGCGCCCCACCAGTTTGACGCCGCTCAGGAGGTAAACCGTCACCAGGATCTTTTCCTTGCGGGCGGAATTCAAGAAACCGTCCTGAATATTCTGTGGCTGCTTGTCCATATTTTTCTCTCACTTTTTCACTTCGGATTTCCAGGGTCGCCTTGAACCAGAGTCTAGCTTGCGGGCGTGGACGCGGGCGAAACCAGTGCCGTGTCGCCGGCGGCCACCGGGCTCCGGCCCAGGGCTTCCAGAATGCGGCGTTGAACGTGCGGGTCGTCGCCGAACCCTTCGAACCAGACCACATCCGCCTCGCGCCGGAACCAGGTCAATTGGCGCTTGGCGTAATGGCGTGTGGCCGTTTGTGCATCGCTCACTGCTTCCGCGCGGCTGGACTTTCCTTCCAGTACGGCGCGTGCCTGCCGGTACCCCAGTGCGCTCAGGGATTTGATGCGTATTGCGTGCGGATGGTTAAGCAGAAGTTGCGTTTCTTCCAGCAGGCCGCCGGTAAACATCTGCTCCACACGCCGGTTGATGCGCCCATAAAGGTGCTCGCGGGGCGGGTTCAGGCCGATTTTGGCGATGCGAAATCCCGCCAGAGCCTCGCGCCCGCGCGCCAGCAACGCTGAAAGGGGTTGGCGTGAAACAATGCAGACCTCCAGCGCGCGAATCAGCTTCTGCGTGTCACGGGGCTGGATGCGCGCCGCCGCTGTTCGGTCGAGCCGCATCAACATCCGGTGCAAAAATTCACGGCCGTGGCGCACGGCCATGTTTCGCAGACGCTCGCGCAGCGCCTCGGAGCGAGCCGGGCCTTCGAAAAGTCCCGCCAGCAGCGCGCGCAGGTAGAGGCCGGTTCCGCCGACGAAGATGGGCAGCCGGCCTCGCATCCGCAAGTCCGCCAGAATTTGCAGTGCCGCGCGGCGGTAGTCACCGGCGGTAAAAACGGCGTCAGGCTCGAGACAATCGAGCAGGTGATGGGCCACGCTCCGGCGGTCCGTTATCGACAACTTCCCCGAACCCACGTCGAAGCCGCGATACAACTGCACGGAATCGTAGTTCACCACTTCACCGTTCAGTTGCTCCCCCAGCGCCACAGCCAGCGCCGACTTGCCCGCTGCAGTGGGGCCCGCGATCGCAATCAGGGGGAATTCCTGACCTGAAGCAAAGACCTGGCCGCCGGAATCACCTGTGGATTGCCATGCCACGGCGGAATTTTAGCATATCCCGCGCGTCATTTTATGCTCCCGGCGCGACTGCATTTGGAGCTTATTCGTAGGGAATGCAAGAATCCGTCACACCAAACTTAACCGGCCCTTCACGTTTCCATCAATTGCGGTTAATGGGTGAGGTCGACCCTGAAAATGGGCAGGATGGAACGCGAATCGGTGCGCGGAATTGCCGAGGGGTCGGCGAAGCGAACCAAATGCGGCCGCCAAACATCCAACGATTTGTGATTGCGGGGTGTGGGGTGCAGCGCTCCAATTCTGTGGAAGGAAAAGGCTGAGGATCATGGACAATTATCAAATTGCCGTAGGAGAAAACATCGGTCAAACGGCCGGAGAAGTCTGGCGACTGCTCGATGAAGGCGGGCCACAAACCCTGTCGCAATTAAAGAAGAAATTGAACGGCGGCCCAGAATTCCTGGAATTCGCCGTGGGTTGGCTCGCACGCGAAGACAAACTGGAAATCCTCAAGGACAAGAAAGCCACCCTGGTGCGGTTGAAGTAAGTTTCGCAACTTCGGCCCTGCGGGTGACCTGCAAACCTACGCCTCGCGCGGAGGGAGGGGGCATGAACGAACGCCTCCGAGCGCTGCTGATCCAAGCTCGGCACAACCCGTCGAATTCACTGCGCCTGGCACTGGAAGAACAGTCTGTTGACATCCACATAGTGCGGACCTGCGCAGAGGCCGCCCTGGCGCTTTCGGGGGACAGCCCGCCCCCGCTGGTGTTTACA
>JASHTO010000546.1 GCA_030040515.1 Terriglobia bacterium | reverse complement strand
ATTCCCACTTCGGGAGGAACCTACCACTGGTCGGCGGAATTGGGCGGGCCCACGTGGGCATGGTTCGCCGCCTGGTTCAACATCGTGGGCCTGGTGACGGAAGTTGCGGGCATCGATTATGGGTGCGCAACGTATCTCATTCCGGTGGCTGGATTGGGCTCGTCGCACACGGCCCTGCTCATAACCTACGGATTGATTCTGCTCTCGCACGCCTTGATCAATCACTACGGAATCCGCTGGGTGGCCTGGGTGAGCGACCTGAGTGTGACGGTGCACATTTTGGGAGTGGTGGTGCTCGTGGGGGCGCTGATGGTGTTCGCTCCCAAACAGCCGCTGGTTTTTTTCCTGAGCCATGAAAACTCCAGCCCCATTCATGCCCCATACCTGTGGCTCTTCGTGCTCGGCCTGCTCCAGGCGCAGTGGACTTTTACGGGTTACGATGGGCCTGCGCAAGTTTCTGAAGAAACCGTAGACCCGCGTCATCGCGCGCCCTGGGGGATTGTGATGGGCGTCGTGGTGTCGGCGGTGTTCGGTTACATCCTGGTGTTGGGATTGACTTGGGCCATCCCCAGCTTGAGCGGCGTCTTGCAAGCCAAAGACCCAGCCGGGAATTCTCTTCCTGCCGTGCTCGCCATTGTGGTGTCAACGCTTGGGGAGCGAGCGGGAAGGGCAGTGTTGATGCTGGCCGTGGCAGCAATGTGGTTTTGCGGGCTCTCCACGCTCACTTCGGGCTCGCGCGTGATCTTCGCTCTGGCACGAGATAAAGGCCTGCCGCTGGCAGGATTTTGGGGCAAAACCAATCCGCGGCACCGGACTCCTGCCCCCGCCATTTGGCTGGCTGCGGGGCTGGCATTTGCGGCGATGGTCTACAGCGGGTCGGTGGCCGTTGTGACTTCGCTGAGCGTAGTGGGCTGCTATTTCGCCTATTCCATCCCGATTTTTCTGGGTTGGAGAAAGAAAGCGCAGTGGGTTTCCTTGCGCGGACCGTGGCATCTTGGCCGGCGAAGCAATTTGATCAACCTCCTGGCGTTGGCCTGGACAGTATTCATCTGCTTCGCCATGATGATGCCGCCCAATGCCCGCACTGGAGCCAGCATTGCGGTGGTTATCGCGGCACTTTTTCTTCTTCACTTCTTCACCGGGCCGCACGGAATGCGCAAACCCCTCTGGATGACCTCGGAAAATCCGAAGCGTCCGGAGGCGTGAATGGGATGAACAAAAGAAGATGACCCTTCCGTCCGTATCACGAACCCCGGCCGTCCCGAAAACATCTAAACTGTGTAACCAGCGGGAGGTTATCTCCGGTCGTTGGATTTCGAGCGCAGTGGCCTTAAGTCGTTGCGAGGTTAAACCCTGCCCTGCCGTCCAACAAGGCTCGAACATCATCAAGTTTTCTCTGGAGGAAATTTATGGCCAAGATGAAAGTTGCGCAGGTGGGGAGGGCTGGAGGCCCGTTCGAACTGGTTGAGCGAGATGTACCTCAACCCGGCCCCGGCCAGGTTCGCGTTCGCGTGCAGGCGTGCGGCATTTGCCACAGCGACAGTTTCACCAAGGAAGGTCACTGGCCGGGTATTCAATATCCGCGCGTGCCGGGGCACGAAATCGCCGGCGTCGTGGACGAAGTTGGCGCCAGTGTAACGGGTTGGACGAAGGGTCAAAAGGTCGGAGTGGGATGGTATGGCGGCCACTGCGGCAACTGTGAAGCCTGCCGGCGCGGGGATTTCGTGAGCTGCCAATTCCTCCCCGTTCCCGGAATCAACTATGACGGAGGATATGAGGAGTACATGTTGGCCCCCGCAGACGCCCTGGCGCTGATGCCGGACGGAATTACCGCGGAGGAAGCGGCTCCGATGCTCTGTGCAGGAATCACCACCTTCAATGCGCTGCGGCACAGTGGCGCGGGCCCGGGCGACTTGGCGGCGATTCAAGGAGTGGGCGGGCTGGGTCATCTGGCCATTCAATTCGCCAACAAGTTCGGATATAAAGTGGCTGCCGTAAGCCGGGGAGCGGAGAATGCCGCTCTGGCGAAGAAGCTCGGTGCGCACGTCTACGTGGACAGCAAAGCCACCAACCCTGCGGAGGAATTGAGCAAGCTGGGAGGAGCCAAGGTGATTCTTGCCACGGCGCCCAGCGCGCGGGCAATGACGAAGCTCTTTGACGGCCTGTGCACAAATGGCAAAATGGTGGTGTTGGGCGCGAGCACGGAACCCATTCAGGTGACTCCCATCCAGCTCATCAGGGGACGCAGGGTATTGCAGGGCTGGCCCTCGGGCACTTCAATCGACTCGGAGGACACGCTCAAGTTCTCGGTTCTCACCGGCGTGCGGCCGATGATCGAGAAATTCCCCCTGGAACGCGCGAGCGAAGCTTACGATAGAATGATGAGCGGCAAGGCGGAATACCGCGTGGTCATCACCATGCCGAAAGCCTGAAGGAAGCGTTCGGCGAAGCTGCGACGGGATAGGATTGTAAATCTCACGGAAGGACTCTACTTGCCCCAGGAACGAAATCACGCCCGGCGCCGGGAAGGGCGCCCGCATATGGACCGTAGAGTGGGAGACCGAAGAGGTGGTGGGGTTCCGCCCGCGCCTGACACGCCTGCCCATCATGACACCGGTAAGCGCCGGCGCCGGGCCGACCGACAGGTTTCTTCACACCAGCATCGCAGGGTGCGGACTTAGCTTTGCGGCCATGGGTCCGCATCCGATTGGGAATCCAAGCTCGTACCGTGAGTGGGAGAGGGAATTGTCTTCCCCATGCGGCCGCAAAACCCATTGGAAGCCTCCTTGCGCAGACACACTTTGCGAACTTATCTTGACGATGCCGGACCGAGGCAATAGACTCTCTTGTCTGTGGGAGGTACACATGACAACTTCAGGCCAAACCGGGCGGATTCACAAAGCGCTTGACACATTTGTGATTGAGCTCCCGTCGTGGGGATTCGCCAACACCGGCACGCGGTTCGGAAAATTCATTCAAGCCTCTGCAGCCACCACCACGGAAGAGAAGCTGGCTGATGCCGGCCAGGTGCACCATTTCACGGGCTGCTGTCCGAGCGTGGCGACGCACGTCCTTTGGGACTTTCCCGAGGGATTGAAGAGCACGTCGTCCGTGATGGCGTCGGCAAAAAAGG